>DAOWIY010000014.1 GCA_030640665.1 Clostridia bacterium | reverse complement strand
TCATATATCTAACAGTCTTTCAACAATGAGGGGTACTTCTTTTAATGCTTCATCTATTTTCTCTAGTGAAGAGGTTCCTCCCTGAGCAAAATCCCACCTTCCTCCTCCACTACCTCCAGCAACCTGACAAACCTCTTTTATTATCTTATTAGCAGGCAAGTTTTTTTGGGTGGAGGTAGCCACTAAAAAAGCTTTATTACCAACTACTGAAGCTAGTACCACTACTCCTTTTTTTAATCTATCCTTTAGTTTTTCTGCTGTTTCCCTGAGTACTTCAGTGGATAAATTATCCCATTTTTTTCTTATTATCTTTATACTCCCAATCTGAGAAGCTTTCCTAATTAAGTTTTCCATTTCCACTGATCTTTTTTGCCATCTCTTTAATTCTTCAGCTTGACTTTCGAGTTTTTCATTCTTCTCTTTAATAAGAGGTAAGATTGCATTTTCTTGTGTTTCTAATACGGCTGCTATTTTTTGTAATAACTCTTCTTTTTCTTCCAACCATATTAAAGCCTTCTCTCCTAAAAGAGCCTCTATCCTTCTTATACCTGAAGCAACCCCTGACTCACTGGTTATTTGTATTACTCCTATTTCTCCACTGCCAGAAAGATGGGTTCCTCCACAAACTTCCCTGCTAAATTCTCCTATACTCACTACCCGTACTTTTTCTTTATATTTAGGCTCAAAAAGGGCTACGGCTCCCTTTCGCTGGGCTTCATCTAAACTCATCTCCTCTATGGTGATAAAAAGATTTTCTCTTATTTTTTCGTTAAGTAAAGAAGTTATTTTTTTAAGCTGTGGTCTGGTTAGAGGAGAAAAATAAGTAAAGTCAAAACGAAATCTATCCTCTTCTACTAAAGAACCACTTTGCTTAACTATCTTGCCTAAAATCTTCCTTAAAGCTGCCTGCAGAAGGTGAGTAGCTGTATGAGCACGAGCAATAGCCTTTCTTCTTTTCCCATCAACTTCAGCTATTACCCTCTCCTCTTTTTTAAACTCCCCTTTTAACACTTTTACTCGGTGAAGAATGAGTCCACTAGACATCTTTTGGGTATCTAATACCTTGACAGAGCTATCAGAAGTAAATACCTTACCTTTATCTCCGAGTTGTCCTCCTCCCTCGGGATAAAAGGGTGTAGAGGCAAGAATGAACTCTCCTTCTTCTCCTTGAGTTATTCTTTCTACTTCCGTTCCTTGTTTGAGGATCCCTGCAAGTGTAGTATCCAATTTCAGTTCTTCATATCCCTGGAAGGTTTTTGCCGCATCCAGATTATATTTTAGCTTTAGTCTTTCAAAAATTTCCTTCTCTACTCTACTTTCTAATGTTGGTTTCTTCGGAATAATCCCTAACTTTTCTTCGCCTGTAAGCACCGCTCCTATCCCAAGCTCCATAGCTTCTCTCCTGCCTCTTTCTCTTTGCTCAGTTAATAATTTATCGTATTCCTCTCTACTTATCACGAGTCCCTCCTCGGCGGCTATCTCTTCAGTTAATTCTATAGGAAAGCCGTAAGTATCGTATAACTTGAAAACGTCATGGGAAGGAATTACTCTTTTGTTTTTTTGTTTTAAATCCGAAATTATTGCCTCTAAAATTTCCATTCCTCGGCTCAAAGTAGCCTGGAAATTTCTCTCCTCTGCCTTAATTATCGAAACTATCTCCTCTTCTTTCTCTTTAAGATAAGGATAAGGCTCCTGCATCATCTTGATAACTACAGGAACTCCTTTGTATAAAAAGATGTCTTCCAGACCAAGTCTTCTACCAAACCGATAAGCTCTTCGAAGGACTCTCCTTACTACATATTCTTTTCCTACATTAGAGGGCAGAATCCCTTCCCCCAGAAGAAAAACAAGAGCCCGTAGATGATCCGAAATTACCTTCAAACCCCTCTCTTCTTCTCTATTTTCTGGAAGGATACCCTTTAACCAGTGAAGAATTGGACTGAATAAATCAGTATCATAGTCACTTTCTACTTCCTGAAGCACAGAGGCAGTTCTCTCTAATCCCATGCCCGTGTCAATATTCTTCGAAGGTAAAGGGGAAAGAATTCCTTCTTTATTACGATTAAACTGCATAAAAACTAAGTTCCAGAGTTCAACCCACCTTGAACAATTATTACAGCCAGGTAGGCATTTCGTCCTAGAACACCCCCACTCCTTTCCCCTGTCAAAGAAAATTTCTGTATCCGGGCCACAGGGACCCACCTCAGCCAGGGACCAGAAGTTCTCCTCTTTACCTTTTCTTAAGATTCGTGAAGCGGGGATACCTATTTTTTTCCAGATCTGGTAGGTTTCATCATCTTCTTTAAATATAGTAATCCATATTCGATTCTCACTAAGACCCAATTCTTTCGTTACAAATTCCCAACCCCACTGACAGGCATCCTCTTTAAAATAATCTCCTAAGGAAAAGTTACCCAGCATCTCAAAGAGAGTATGATGATAAGAGGTCTGCCCTACCCTATCCAGATCATTGGTGCGAAAACAGAGCTGGCAGGAAGCAAGGCGGGAAGCAGGGGGTTTCTTCTTCCCCAGAAAGAAGGCTTTCAAAGGAACCATTCCTGCAATAGTAAAAAGAAGTGTTGGGTCATCAATAGATAATGGAGCTGAAGGCTGAACCAGGTGGCCTCTTTGTTTAAAAAAATCTAGGAACTTTTGCCTAATCTCATTTCCAGTCATAGGTAAACTCCTGTTTTACATTGTTCGCAGGGGATCTACATCTACTATCCCCTTGACCCCCCTGATACCACTAAATAAAGAATTCAGTTTTTTCTTCAGAATCTGTCTTATCAAAGACAAATTCTCATCTTTTAAAACCAGATGATAGCGGTACTTTCCTTTTATTTTACCAAAAGGACAGGGAGAAGGGCCCAAGAACTCTATCTTCTCTCCATCCAATCTCTTTTTAAGTGCCTTTGCTACCTCCTCTATTCTTGTCTTTGTTCTTCCCTCCAGGAGTATCCTTGTCCAATGTAGATAGGGTGGATACCCTAAATCCTTCCTTATCTCTGATTCTTTCTGGTAAAAATCCTCTTCTTTTGAGACTACTGCCTTTATGGCATAGTGAGTAGGATTGTAAGTCTGGATAACTAACCTTCCTTCTTGTTTCATTAATCTTTTAATCTTGAGGAGAAGTTGAAAAAGATATTCACCGGCTCTAAAATCGGGTAAGTTTAGTAAACCGTCTGCCAGGACAACCCCTACAAGACTCATATGCTTGAGAATTTCCTCTCTGATAACTAACTGCGTACCTACTAAGATATCAATCTTTTTCTCCCAGAGGTCAGCCCGCAGTTTTTTATACAATGACGGAGAATTGATAGCGTCCAGATCGCCGCGTCTGATAGAGGCCCCAGAGAATCTTTTCCTCGCTTTCATCTCTACCTGCTCTGTTCCTAATCCTGCCTGCCGAAAGTAACTTCCCTTACAAGAAGGGCAAATTCGAGGAGCTCTCTCTTCATAAGCACAATAGTGACAAATTAGCTTACCTTTTAAATGAAAAGTAAGACCTATATTGCAATTAGGGCAACGAGGTACTCTTCCGCACTCAAGACAGAGAAGAAAATTAGCAAAACCACGCCTATTTAGAAAAAGAAGGGTAGGATTATTTTCTTGTAAATTTTTTCTAATTTCCCTTTCCAGGCTGAATGAGAAAAGTCTATCCTTCTCGGTGCGCATATCTACAATTTCAACTTCAGGAAAATTACTCTTGGACCGGGAAGGCCTCACTGACTTATAAATCCCACTCTTTGCCCGATGCCAGGATTCTAAAGAAGGACTTCCCGTAAAGAGGGCTACAGGGAAACCCTCTATTTCTGCCCGTTTAACGGCAACTTCTCGAAGGTGATACCGCGGTGTCTCTATCTGTTTATAGGCAGAATTCTCTTCTTCTTCAATTATGATTAAACCCAACCTGGGGCAAGGAGCAAATACAGCCGAACGCGTCCCTATAGTTAATGATGCCTCTCCTCTTTCTATCTTGCACCACTCTTCGTATCTTTTTTTAGGAGAAAGTCGGCTGTGAATAATAGCTATTTCTCCTTCATAATACGGCTGAATTAACTCCTGCAAGAAAGGAATATAACTAATTTCAGGAACGATTAAGATAACCTGTTTTTTCTCTTTTAAAACCTCTTTTATTAAAGAAAGATAAAAGAAGGCTCTTTTTTCTCTATCTTCCGCTCTGAAGAGAAAGACTTCTTTCCCCCTCACCCCAAACTTTCTAAAAATCTGGCTAGCAGAAGGCTCTTTATCGGCCTTCTGGCTGACAAGAAGCTCTTTATCCTTCTTTTCGTCCTTATGGATTTTAAAAGTCTGCTCTATAGGGAAAATCGAATGAAGAGCCTGCCCTAGAGAACAATAATAATACTCACTTATCCACCTGCCTAATTTAAGAAGATTATCGCCCGGAAGAAAATCATCTAGCACTCTGATAATCTCTCTTGAACGAGACTTAGCCTCTCTTCTTTTTATCTCCTCCACTACAAAACCACTTAAAATTCGTTTCCCAAAAGGAACAAGTATTCTTCCCCCTATCTTAACTCGGGAGCTGAGCTCTGGAGGAACCTTGTAAGAAAAGGACTGATTCAAAGGAAGATTCAAAGCTACCTTAATATATTTCATTTTATTCGCTCAATGATACTATACAAAATATCCATTCCCTCATTTAAAATATCTTCCTCGATATTTAAGGGAGGGAAGATTCTTATTGCCTTTCCTTGGGTTACATTTAGTATCAGACCCTTTTTTAAACTTTCCTCTAATATCCGCTGGGCTAACTGACCATTTTTTACTTCTAAAGCGAGGAACAGTCCCTTCCCTCTGGCATCTTCTATAATGCCTGGAAATTTACTCTTCCAGTTTAATAAACGACGGAGTGCCTTTGAACCAACTTTTTCTGCATAGTCAGGAATTTTCTCTTCAATTAAGGTCTTTATTACAGCCAGGGCAACTGCACACCCTAAAGGATTACCGCAATATGTACCCCCATGGTCTCCAATTTCTAATTTTTTACTAATGTCTTCTCTCATAGCAAAAGCACCGAAAGGAAAGCCCCCGGCTATTCCTTTGGCCATGGTCAAAAAATCAATTTTTATATTTTTATCCTGAACAGCAAACATCTTTCCCGTTCGACCAAATCCTGTCTGAATCTCATCAATTATTAATAAAACATCATTCTTAACACAAACTTCAGAAACAGCCTCCAGATATCCTTCCTCGGGAATATTAACTCCACCCTCGCCTTGTATAGGCTCGAGTATAACAGAAGCAACTTCTCGGTTAATAGCTTTTTTCATGGCCTCAATATCATTAAAGGGGACAAATTTATAATTTGGCATTAAAGGATTGTATCTTCCTCTATGTTTTGCCTGGCCGGTTGCCGAAAGAGTACTTATAGTCCTTCCATGAAAGCTTCTTTCTGTAGAAATCACATTTAACTTACCGCTCACTTTTCTGGCCAATTTTAGGACAGCATCATTTGCTTCAGCGCCGCTATTAGTAAAGAAAATCCTGGTCAAATTGCCCGAGAGAATACCAACCATTGTTTTTAATAATTCAGCGCGAATGGGCGAATAAGTTAAGCCTGAATTTGGATTCTGCATAATCTTCTTAGATTGGGTAATTATGGCCTGGACTATATTGGGGTGAGAGTGCCCCAGACAGGTAACTCCCCAGCCCCCTGTAAAATCAATATATCTTTTCCCCTCCTCATCCCAGACCAGCGAACCCTTCCCCTTCTCTATGGAAATAGGCAGCCTCTTAAAAAATGGTGCAAAATAACTATCTTCTACCTCTATCGTTTTTTCAGATTTTGTCATACCTTATCTCCATTTGATAGGAACATATGTCACTATAGATTAAAAATAAATCTATTGTTACTTTACTGGAATTTTTGGAAAAAATCAAACTGTACAAGGTTTTTTACTTCTTCATCATCAGTTAAGAGACGGCACGGAAAATATTAAGTTTTTTGTATTTTTCATTTTAACACTGTTATTGCTAAATAACTTTTAATAATAATAGCATTATTTCTAAAATTTGTTAAGTGGACGAATTGGCAGAAGTCCGGAAGGTAGATTTTATTCAGGTGGAGATTCTTCTTCCCTGAGTCTTATATGAAGCTCCTTGAGTTGTTCCTCGTCCACAGGGGAAGGAGCCTGAGTTAAAAGAGAGACTGCCTTTTGAGTTTTAGGGAAGGGAATAACTTCTCTTATTGACTCTACCCCAGCTATTATCATTACTAATCTGTCCAGGCCAAAAGCGATTCCTCCATGAGGAGGAGCTCCAAAAGAGAGGGCATCGAGGAGAAAGCCAAATCTTTCTCTTGCTTTAACTGCATCTATCCCTAAAATCTTCAAAACTCTCTCTTGAATCTTTCTTTTATGAATCCTGATACTTCCTCCGCCGATTTCCTCTCCATTGAGGACAATATCATAGCTGCGGGCTTTTACCTTCTCCGGAGCCTCTTCCAGGAAGGATAAATCCTCTTCTCTGGGTGAGGTGAAAGGATGGTGACAGGGAGTTAGCTCACCTTCATCATTACGCTCAAAAAGAGGAAAATCAACCACCCAGACTGGCTTATAGGTATTTTCAGGAATTAGATTGAACTTTCTGGCCAGGCGGAGCCGAAGATGGGCTAAAGACTCGGCTACTATTTCTTTTTTGTCAGCTATAAAGAAAAGAGCATCTCTCTTCTTTCCCTCCATAGATTCTATTATTTTCAAAAGAATGTTTTGGGGAATAAATTTGAGCAAAGGAGATTTTACCTCTTTTTCTGTAAGAAGAATCCAACTTAATCCCTTTGCCCCATAAAGAGTAATCCACCGGGATAACTCATCTAAATCCTTGCGGGAAAGAGAAGCTCCTCCAGCAAGCTTTAGTCCCTTAACCTGGCCTCCTTCCTCCAGAGCTTTCTGAAAAACTCCAAATTCGGTTTTGCCAGCCAACTCTGATATATCCTTTAATTCTAGCTCAAATCGAACATCAGGTTTATCGGTGCCGAAGCGATTCACAGCCTCCTCGTAACTGAAACGAGGAAAAGGAATAGGAAGAGAGATTCCCAGAATCCTCTTAAATATGTTCGCCAGCATCTCCTCTATAAGGGCATAAATATCCTCTTCAGAAATAAATGAGGCTTCTATATCTATTTGAGTATGTTCTGGCTGTCTGTCTGCCCGCAGGTCCTCATCCCGAAAGCATCTCACGATCTGGAAATATTTATCAAAGCCGGCCACCATTAAAAGTTGTTTGAAAAGCTGGGGAGATTGAGGAAGGGCATAAAATTCCCCTGGATTCACCCGAGAAGGAACCAGGTAATCTCTTGCTCCTTCTGGAGTACTGCGGGTAAGAAAAGGAGTTTCTATCTCCATAAATCCCTTTTTATCCAGGAAATTGCGTACCTCTTTGGTCACCTCATAGCGGAGCTTAAGATTTTTTTGCATAACTGGCCTCCGTAGGTCCAGATACCTGTATTTTAACCTTACATCCTCACTTGTCTCTATTTCATTCTCTATAGGGAAAGGAAGAGATTGAGAGATATTGAGAATCTCTAAATCCTCCACCATTACTTCTATCTCTCCCGTACTTAACTTAAGATTTACTGAATCAGGAGGTCTTGCTTCCACCCTTCCAGCCACAGCAATCACCCATCCTTCTCTTAAGGAACGGGCCTGGAGGTGACCTTCCTTATTTATTTCTGGATTGAAAACTACCTGAGTTATTCCCGATTTATCCCCCAGGTCGATAAAGATCAGCCCTCCGTGGTCTCGCCTTTTCCTTACCCATCCAGCCAAAACAACTTTCTTACCTGTCTCCTTTTTACTTAAAACCCCACACAGATGACCTCGCCTCAGTGACATAGTCTTCATCCCCTATTTTTCTATTTTAATTTTTTGCCAAGTTCCTTAAGTCTATCCCATTCTATTCCTTCCTGCTCGCCCGATTGCATATCCCGAAGAATGAATTTTTTCTCCTTTATCTCTTTCTCTCCTATAATCATTACCCACCTGATCTCTCTTTTATGAGCAACCTTTAACTGAGAAGATAGACTCCTTTCCGATAAGTTTAACCAACTCCTTATCCCTTGAGAACGAAATAAAGCTGCTATCCGAGAACCCATAATCTGACTTTCTTCATCTAGAGTAGCTATATAAATAAGAGGAAAACCCTTAGAAGGAGGCTCTATCCCCTTTTTCTCTAAAATAGCCAGTAATCGTTCTACTCCTATAGCAAAACCTAGAGCAGGAGTGGGAGGTCCTCCTAACTCTTGTACCAGCTCATCATATCTTCCCCCGGCACAGACAGTATCCTGAGCTCCCAATAATGAGGATACAAATTCAAAGACAGTTCGAGTATAATAATCAAGTCCTCTCACCAGACGAGGATTAAGTTCAAACTTAAGACCTATATCCTCTAAACCCATCTTCACTTTTTTAAAATGACTTTGACAATCTTCGCATAGATATTCTCTCGTTGACGGAGCTTTTCTTAATATTGATTGGCAGCTTTTTCTTTTGCAATCCAGGACACGAAGTGGATTATATTGAGAGCGTCTTTGGCAGAGGGAACAAAGGCTACCCAGATTATTTTTTAGATATTCGGTGAGCTTTATCTCATAGGGGACTCTACATTTTTTACATCCAATAGAGTTAAGTTGGATAGAAAAATCAGTCACTCCTACTTTTTTAAAAAACTGGGCTCCCATCTCTATAAGTTCCACATCAAGGTAGGGATTTACCTCCCCTATTACCTCTACTCCTATCTGGCGAAACTCCCTCATCCGAGCAGCCTGGGGTCTTTCATACCTAAACATAGGGCCCATATAATATACTTTCCATTCACCGGGCTGGGCATATACTTTATGCTGAAGATAAGCTCTAACCACAGAAGCAGTGGCTTCGGGACGCAGAGTCAGACTCCTTCCCTTTTTGTCAAGAAAGGTATACATCTGCTTACCTACATCTGTTTCTTCGCCTACGCTGCGGGAAAACAGCTCTGTTCTCTCAAAAGTAGGAATTCTTATCTCCTCGTACCCATATAAAGAAAATAGAAAAGAAGCTTCTTTTTCAATCCATTGATATTGGGAAGTTTTAGCAGGAAGTATATCCTCAACTCCCCGAGGTGAGAGAATCATTGGTTTTTTCCTTTTGATATTTATAGACCGCTTGCTTATGCTCTTCATAAGTCCTGCTGAATTTGTGGCTGCCGTCCCCCTTGGCCACAAAGTAAAGGTAGTCTACATCAGCAGGATGCACTGCAGCATAAATACTATCTCGTCCAGGACTACAGATAGGGCCGGGAGGAAGCCCATAATGAAGATAAGTGTTGTAAGGGGAAGGTGTTTTAAGTTCATCACGGGTTAACCTTTTATGAAAGTTACCTAAAGCATACTTTACAGTGGGATCTGCCTCCAATCTGTATCCTTTTCGAAGGCGATTGTAGAAAACAGCAGCAACTATAGGTTTCTCTGAGGAGATATGAGTCTCCTTTTCCACAATTGAAGCCAGGATAATTACTTTTTGTAAAGAAAAACTATTTTTTAGCTTTCCTTCCTCATAAATAGGCAAAGCCACCTCCTGGAAACGAGAAAGAAATTTTCTCACTACTTTTTGAGTATCTTCCTCTTTAGTGAAGTAATAAGTATCAGGATAAAGATATCCCTCCAGGCTCCTATGGAGAGGAAAGAAAGAGAAATCTTCTTTGAAAACTTGAGGATTATCTACCAGAGCTAAAAAATTATCCTTTTTCACTATACCTTTTTCATCCAGTATTTCCGCTGCCTCCCACCTGGGAAGTCCCTCAGGTATGGTAATTTGATAAGTCTTTATCCTTCCTTCTCTTAGCTTACGCAAAACCTCAATCATATTGGAAGCGAGAAATTCATATCCCCCAGCCTTGAGGTCTTGTTCCCAGTTAAGAACTTTAGAAAGAAAAACAAACAGAAGTTTATTTTTGATAACTCCTTGCTCAAATAGAATCTTAGCGATTTCGGAAGAGTCTGCCCCTCGTGGGATAACAACATCTACCGGGGCTAGATTATAGGAAGGTAGAAATATCCAGGAGATGAACAAAACCAATAATAAGAAGAGCCCTATAAATACTAAATTCTTCCACCATATTTTCTTAAAACTCATCTTTAATCATGATCTCTGAAGATCCAGATAATTCTGCAAAATGACAGTAGCAGCTATTTTGTCTCTAACTCTCCTTCTTTTTGATAGACTTGCTCTTGCCTCCCTTAGGACTCTTTCCGCCGTTACCGTTGACAACCTCTCATCGGCTAAAGTTACAGAGACATTTATTTTTGAGGATAAATTATCGATGAAACTGCGTACCTTTTTAGCCTGGGATCCCTCTCCTCCCCCCATATTTATAGGTAGCCCTACCACCATTTTATTTACTCCATATTGAGAGATAAGACCTCTAATATATTCTATTTCTTTGGCCTGTTCAGATTCATCCCGCCTGAACTGACCTACTCCTCGAGCTATAATCTCCAAAGGATCACTCACTGCCACTCCTATAGTCTTATCCCCAACATCCAAACACAAAATAGACATATTTTTCTCTATTACGCCTCAGGAAACGTCCTTCGGCAAGCGTATTCAAATTCCTAACCCTGCGAGATATATAATATGCGATTGCAACTCTCGCAATATATAATTTCTTCTCCCCTTCTAAGAGAGCCAATCAAAGAAGGAGAAACCTTCATATTACAACCCTCACAGTTCCCATCCTTAACAGGAATTACTACCAATCCATCTTTGTTTTCCCGCAACTGTTTGTATTGTTTTGACAAAACAGGATTTAACTGAGAAATTACTTCCTTCCGTTTATTCTCAAGCTCTTCACTTTGATGAACAACATTCTTTAAATCTGCCTTCAAAATATCCTCTTTTTTTTCTATATCTTTGCTTTCTTGCCTCACCTTCATCTCTAAAGAGGGAAGAGAACCAGCTAATTCTTCCTCCCTTTCCATTAATTCTAATAAAACATCTTCTGTTTCCACCTTTTCTTTCTCTGCTCGGCTAATCTCTTTTTCTAATGCAGCGAACTCTTCCTGCGATTTGACTTTATATTTCTCCTCCTCATGTTTCGCCAAAAGTAAATCAAGTTCCTCTATTCTTTTTTCCTTTTCTCTTCTTTCTTTCTTTGTCTGTTTTAACATACCTTGTTTATGAGATGAATCCTCTTCCAGTCCAGCTATCTTCTTATGCCCCTCTTCCATTTGGGAAGATAATGTTTCCTTCATTTTCTTATTTTTATCTATC
>DAOWIY010000074.1 GCA_030640665.1 Clostridia bacterium | reverse complement strand
TAGTCTATCCTCCTTCATATTATTTTAAGAAGAAGGATAGCATATCTAATCTGTCTTTTAAGAAAGATCTAACCTGTGGATATAGTGCACTTTTAAATTTTAATTAGTGCAATTTTAATTTTTATTTCACAGGATAATAATTGGGACTTGACATTAATATTTTAGATGTTATAATTATATAACATAAAGTTAGAATTAAATAACTTTAAGGAGGTACAAAATGAAAATAAAAAAGTGGAATAAATTTAGATTGGTGTTCGGATCAATACTGTTGCTTATAGGGCTGGCTCTTTTGGTATTTTGGAAGGACACAGACAGCAGGATTAATGTTATAATTCTAACATTCCTACTAACGCTAGGTATAACAACCACTATGAGGGGGTTTCTCTGGCCAAAGGGAAAGTTTTTTACAAAATTCATATATACTGGCCCGCCGGAAGAAGATGAGAGAACAAGAAAAATAGGGGCGTTCGCAATGGCATATTCCTGGAATATCACGGCAATATTCATCGCCGTTTTAATAGTGCTAGATTTGCTTAGTTTACTGAAAATGAACGTTAGAGAAGTGCTTGTTCTAACATTTTGCGTAATGATGGCAGCTACGGTAGGGCTATATGCGTACTTCAGACGAAAAGGGGATGTGGGGTGAAAAATCGAATAAAAGAGCTAAGAGCAAGGGATAACTTAACCCAGGAAGAACTGGCAAAGAAAGTCGACGTAAGAAGAGAGACTATCTTGTTTTTGGAGAAGGGAAAATATAACCCTTCTCTTAAATTAGCCTATAAAATAGCTAAAGTACTGAAAACAAAAATTGATGAGCTATTTAATTTTAAAGACGAGTGAGTGTCTTTCGAGGGTAGAATTTTCAGAGATTTCATTTTTACAATCTCTTCCAATAAACAATAGCATCTTCATCAGTATCTGCGTAATATTTGGAACGCAAAGCTACCTTCTTAAACCCAAATTTTTCGTAAAACTTTTGAGCAATTAAATTGGAGGAACGGACCTCTAGAGTAATTGTGTCTAAGTTCCGTTTTTGTATCTCTTTAAGGAGATACTCCAACAGGCGGCTGCCCAGTCCCTTTCTCCTAAAGGATGGATTTACAGCCAAAGTAACCAGATGAGCTTCATTTTTTATTTTCCAGTATCCTCCATAGGCGACTAAGCGATTTTGGTATTCCAGGAGATAATAAAAGGCAAAGTTTTCCTTCTCAAGCTCAACAGAAAATATGTTAGAAGACCAGGGGCTAGGAAAGGAAAGCTTTTCTATTTGACTAACTTCTGGAATGTCCTTTCCCCTCATTCGGCGAATTCTTATTTCTTCTTTCATTGCATCTTTACTTCTCTGCTTCTTTGCCTCTTTTTCTACGAACAATGAACTACAGACTACGAACTATGAACTAATTTAGGAGAGGATATGTAAAGTGGGACCAAGGTAGAGACTTCGTCTATTTTCCCCTTTTTAATTTTTTCTTCTCCCAGCTTAAGCAAAGCTCTGGCAAGGGAAGTCTCTTCCAGGAAAAAAAGAGAAGAATTCTTTATCTTTTTTATCTCTGAAGCAAGATCCTTGCATTCCCTAAGGGTAAGAAAAGTCACCTTTTGAGGAGAAAATTTCTTGAGAGTTTGTCCAATGATCTCTTCCAGGGGAAGAAATAGGTATTTACTTAGCTCTAGGAGCTTTTCTTCATCTTTTTTATAGAATCCCGCGTAAAGTTTATTTCCATAGGCTCTATAAAGTGGGCAGATTATTCCTTTAGCGGGGGTGGAGGCTGCCCAGGTGTTAAGAGTGGGAACTCCTACCAGAGGAATTTCCAGAATAAAGGCGAGAGATTTTGCCAGACTCAAACCGATTCGCAGGCCTGTAAAGGAACCCGGACCCAGGCTAACCACGATGCCTTCTAAATCTTCGGTCCTTAGTCTTTTTTCTTTAATTAGGGTATCCAAAAGAGGAAGTAGTTCTTTGGATGAGGAATGGGGAGCTAGTATTTGTTTAGTTAAAATCTTCTTTCTATCCCCTAAACATAAAACTCCTTTTTTTATTGAAGTATCTATTCCTAATAAAAGCAAGCTAACCTCTTTAATTTTTCTATTACTTTATTATAAGATGAACCATAGGATTCTAAGGTGATTTTCCTTTTAGATAAGTTTACTATCTCTAGCTTTATTTTTAGAAATTCTGGAGGCAAAAGGTCCTTCATTTTCTCTGCCCATTCGATGGCTACAATCCCGTTCTTTTCATAAAAATACTCCTCATACCCCAAAGATGAAATTTCTTGTAGGCTGGCTAAGCGGTAAAGGTCTAAATGATACAGAGGAACACGGCCGCTGTATTCATGGATAATAACAAAGGAAGGACTTTTAATTATGTTATTAATCCCCAGGCCTTGACCTATCCCCTGCACTAAAGTAGTTTTCCCACTGCCTAATTCTCCTGCCAAAGCCACAATTGAGCCAGGAAGAAGGCTCCGACCTAGATTTTCTCCCAGTTGTTTAGTCGCCTCAGGATTTTCTGTTAGTATGGTAAGCATTTTGTACTGCCTGGATTTTTTGAGAAAGTTTCCTCGTAGCTAGACCTACATCCCTCTCTTTGAATATAGCACTCATCACTGCCACTCCATCAGCTCCTGCTTTTAGGGTTTCCTCTGCATTATCCAGATTAATTCCTCCTATAGCCACTACAGGGATGCCCACAACCTCCTTGATTTGGGAGATTATTTTAGTTCCTTTAGGGGGGCCAGCCTCAGGTTTGCTGGGAGTAGCAAATATGGGGCCTATAGCCAGGTAATCAGCACCTTCTTTTTCTGCTTGCCGGGCCTGTTCTATGGAATGGGTGGAAATTCCGATAATCTTATCTTCTCCTAAAATCTGCCGAGCCATTAAGATAGGTAAATCCTCTTGTCCTATATGTAATCCATCTGCCCCGGAGGCAATGGCTATATCAATTCTATCGTTGACTATGAAAAGAACAGGGGGATGGATTATTTTTCTCATTAAAAGAGCTCTTTTTAAAAAAGGTCTTAAAGGCAAGGTTTTTTCTCGTAGTTGAACCAGGGTAGCCCCGTTAGCTACTACTTCCTTTATTCTTTTTTCAAAATTTTTTTCCTTTATTAGACTAGAGTCGGTAATTACATAAAGGCTAAGATTAAGCTCTTTATGCAGTCTCATTTCTACTTGTTTCTCTAGAGAATAAGTCCGGAAGCGAAGTTTCTTAAACTGTTGTCCTAAGAGAGGAGAAAGCAATTTACCAAACTCCTCCAAGCTCCTCTCTGCCTCTTGGACTCTTCTAAAATTGGCTCTGATCAATTCCTTCACTTTTCCTCGCCCTTCCTCCTTGAGTTCAGCTCCTGCATCTTTTTCAGAATTTCGACAGCTTATGAGCTTTTTCTCATCAAAGCCGGGGACTACTTTTATTACCTTTATCAGAGAATGGCGTAGTTCCTTGACCTTCTTGGTAAGGGAGGAATCATCCAGGATAAACCTTATTCCATCTTCTATAACTCTTAATCCCTCGCTGGCACGATTGAGATTTACGTCCATTATTCGATAAATTACTTGTTCAGAATTCATTATACTTCTTTACTTACGATTTACCATTCACGATTTTTTGTTCTGTGTTTTAAAGTCTTTTTTCGAGATACGAGATACGAACAACGAGATACGAGTCTATCATAGCACTTTGAAGGGGAAAGTCAATTAAAGCCTGTAACAAAGCTCATAATAAGGCACATTTTTTGACAAAAAAATTAGTTCGGCTAGAATATCTAGTGACTCAAGTCGTTAATATCGTTAATATCGTTAGGTTCGTTAGGTGAAGAAACGAAACCAACGAACTAAACGAGAAGGGGAGATGGTTATGAGAATAATTTGTGAAAGGAAGGATTTTCTGGAAGGAGTGCAGGTAGTGCAGAATGCTTTAACCAGCACTGCTTTACCTATTCTTTCCTACATATTACTTGAGGCTGAAGAGGGGAGGATAAGTCTAACGGGTACTAATTTAGAAACTACTATTCAATCTTCTTTTGCGGTTCACATTGAGGAGGATTTCGAGGGTCACATAGAAAAGAAAGGGGAGATATGTCTTCCTGGAGATAAGATTTTTGCTATTTTAAGAGAACTTCCATCCTCAAAGGTAAATCTAGAGATAGAAGAGACTAAAGCTACCATTAAATGTGAAGACTCGACTTTCCAGCTTTTGGGTTTTCCCTCAAAAGAGTTTCCTGGAGTTCCTCAATTAGAAGAAGAAAAGGTCTTTTCTCTTCCTCAGAGGAAATTCAGGCAAATGATCCAGCGTACAATTTTTGCTGCCTCACGGGATGAGACCCGTCAGAATTTAAGGGGAGTTTATTTTGAGATTGAAGAAAAAGAAGTAAGAATGGTGGCTACCGATGGAAGACGGCTGGCTTTTACTCGTAATCCTTTAGCTCCTTTAAATATATTATCTATTGGAGTTATTATTCCTTTGCAGGCATTACAGCAACTAGTGCGAGTTTTGGGTGAAGAGAAAGAAGTAAAGATAAGTGTAAGTGAACGGCAGATTTTTTTTCAAATGGATAGTATTCTTCTTATTTCTCAATTGATCGAAGCCGAATTTCCTGGTTATAGAAGAATAATTCCTACAGAATTTAAGGTAACTATTCTGGTAGATAAAGATGATTTGCTGAGAAGTATCAGGCGAGTTTCTCTTCTAGCAGATGAAAAGTCCCACCTTCTCAGATTCAAATTAAAGGAGAATACTCTTCTCATCAGCGCCAATGCTCCTGAAGCAGGTTATGCTTATGAAGAGCTTGCCGTAAGAAGAGAGGGAGAGGAAGAAATGGAGATAGGTTTTAGTTCTGCCTATCTTCTGGATATATTTAAAAATCTAGGAGAGGGAGAGGTCCGTCTGGAATTAACAGACCCTGAAAAGCCGGGGGTGATTCGACCTGGCAAAGATAAAAATTATGTTTGTGTAATAATGCCCATAAGACTAAAAGAAGAAGAGGAAGAAGCTAAGGAAGAAGAGACTGAAGAGACTGAAGAGATGTCTAAGGAATAAGAGTGGCTAAATAGCCAAAGCTATTTGGCTAAATAGTTAAAACTATTTACCCGAGCATATTGACTCAGGAAATACCCGAGCATATTGGCTAAGTAGCTAACGCTACTTACCCGAGCATATCAACCAGATTAGAACCCAGGATGTGGCTAAAAAATCTGTTTTTATCTAACTTCCGTAATTTTAAACGCTTAGATATAAGATTTTGTTCCCGCTTGAATCTTTTTTGGGGAGATAATGGAGAAGGTAAGACCAATCTTCTTGAGGCTATTCACTGTCTAGGGCATGGGATCTCTCATCGTACAAATTCTGAGGGAGAGCTTATTAAATGGAAAGAGGAGGGTCTCTATCTAAGGGGAGAGGGAATCAAATCAGAGAGACTTTTTACCTATGAATTTCTTCTATCTCGGAAAAATCCTAAGGTAAGGAGAGTAGACTCTCATCGGGTAAATTTTAGAGATCCTACTAAGTGGCTCTGGATGGTTACCTTCTCTCCAGAGGATATTTGGTTAGTTAAGGGCTCGCCGGCAGAGAGAAGAAAATTTTTAGATGCTAAACTTCCTTTATTTAATCCTCGTTATTCCTACCTTAGATTTTCATATCGAAGAATTCTCTCTGAGAGAAATTACCTCCTTTCTTTGGCTAAAAAAGGCAAACGAGGTGATGAACACTTACAGAGTTGGGACGAGCAATTAGTGGATTTGGGTTCCATGATAGTTAAGCTGCGTTTGGAGGGTCTGGAGAAACTGGAGTCATTTTTTAAGGAAATTTATCCCAGGGTAATTGGTAGGGATTGCAAAGTTAATCTGGTTTACCAGTCTTCTTTTTTAAAGAATGCGGCTTCCTCTCTACCAATGGAGGAAATCAAGAATGCCTTTTGTAAAGAACTAGCGCTGAAGAGAGCCAAGGAGATGGAGTCACGGATAACCTTAGTAGGTCCCCATCGAGATGATTTTTTTATTCTGGTTGATGGAATTAATTTACGTTCCTTTGGTTCTCGAGGAGAACAAAGAATAGCTGCTCTTTCCTTGAAGTTAGCCGAACTTGGCCTGGTGAAGCTGAAGGAGGGTGACTATCCTGTAAGTCTGTTAGATGATATTACCTCCGAACTGGATTCTAGAAGGCAGAGACTATTATTAAATCTAGTCCAGAATCAAAGTCAAGTTTTTCTTACTACTACCCAACCTTCTTTATTCGAATCTAGTCTCTCAGAAGATACTTATCTTTATCAAGTAAAAACAAATCAGGTAAGGAAGCAAGGATGAAACGAGATAGTTTTCCTTCCCCGGTAAGCGAAGTATTAAAAAGAGTGTTTAGTAAGTTCGGTGTAGATAAAAAGATAGAAGAAACAAAGGTGCTAAGGCTGTGGCCAGAAGTAGTAGGCAAGCAGATAAATAAGCATACTCACCCCTTTTCCATAAGAGGAGGAAATCTCTTTGTCAGGGTAGATAATTCAGGTTGGCTGGTTCAGCTGAGTTATCTTAAGAATAAAATAATTTCGGAATTCAATAAAAGACAAGGGCAAAAGCTAGTCAAGGATATTTATTTTCGGCTGGGGGAAATTAAGAAAAACAAAAAAGAGGAGGGAAAAATCGTTTTAAAAGAAAAAAAACTGAAATTAGAAAAATCCGAACTGGACAGGATTAAAGAGGACTTGAGGGGTGTGAAGGATAAAGCCTTTCATCAGGTTTTAAGACGAATTTTAATAAAAGATAAAAATCTTAAGAAAAGGCGCTAAAAAATTGACAGGATGGGCTTTTGTGGTAGAATAAAAAGGGAGAAAGAGTTGGATTATAAGAAGCTCCAAGAGAAGATGGTAAAGGACCAACTTATTAGGCGGGGAATTAGTGACAAGAGGGTTCTGGCAACTTTTTACAAGGTAAGACGAGAGAAATTTATTCCTTCTGAGCTGCGAAGGGATGCTTACGAGGATTTTCCTTTGTCTATTGGGGAGGGACAAACTATCTCTCAGCCTTTTATGGTTGCCTTGATGACCCAGAACTTAGAGTTGAAGGGTCACGAGAAGGTTCTGGAGATCGGGACGGGTTCTGGATACCAAACGGCTATTCTTGCTGAACTTAGCGAGGAAGTTTATAGCGTAGAAAGAATAAGGAGTTTAGCTCAAAAGGCCCAAGGACTTTTAAAGAGATTGGGATATAATAATATCAAAATTTTTTCCGGTGACGGAACCCTGGGATGGGAGGAATATTCTCCTTACGATCGCATCCTTGTAACAGCAGGAACCAGAGAGGTACCTTTGCCTTTGGTAGAGCAACTAAAGGAGGGGGGAATAATAGTCATTCCCATAGGGAATCTTTATTCACAGGACTTAAAAGTAATAAAGAAAGAGAAAAATCGTATTAAGACTGTAATTGTAGAAAAGTGTATTTTCGTTCCTTTAATAGGAAAATATGGTTGGGATGAAGGTGAGTTAAGTGGTTAATGGGTGATAGGAAGGATTGCTGAATCTAGGTGAGATAGATTAAATGAGTAGCTTATTAGGTAGAACGGAAGCCCTGACTTTTTTTATCAGTATGCTTCCCATATCAGAACTACGGGTAGCTCTTCCTTTTGCTTTATCTCAAGGGCTATCCCCTTTAAAAGCTTACTTGGTGAGTGTAGCTGGTAATATATTACCAGTACTTCCTCTGCTTTTGCTGCTGAGAGGATTATCAGCTTTTCTTGTGCGATA
This sequence comes from Clostridia bacterium, assembly GCA_030640665.1. Taxonomy (GTDB): domain Bacteria; phylum Aerophobota; class Aerophobia; order Aerophobales; family AE-B3A; genus JAUWRC01. The sequence goes on along the minus strand of DAOWIY010000074.1, from coordinate 731 downwards.
CAGGATAGGAGTAGCATTCTTTAGTTGGACTACGGAGCGGGCAAAAAAAAGAGAAGGTCTGGTGAGACGATATGGATTCGGGGGACTTATTTTACTGGTAGCTATTCCTCTTCCTATTACTGGTGCCTGGACAGGAACTCTGGTAAGTTTTCTTTTGTCGATGCAGATTAAATATGCTTTTGCTGCTATCTGCATTGGAGTGGGATTGGCTGGAATCATAGTTCTTTTAGCCAGTTTAGGGATAATAGAGGGGATAGAGTTATTTACTTAAATTTTATATATGGTTATTTGAAGTTTTTTTCTAACACTATATACTATATACCATCTACTATATACTGATTATCATCGGGATGTAGCGCAGCCTGGTTTAGCGCGCCTGCTTCGGGAGCAGGAGGTCGTGGGTTCGAATCCCACCATCCCGACCATATTCGTCGCTCGTCGCTCGTCGCTCGTACAAAAAGGAAGTTCGCGAGAGACGAGGGATTTGAAGCCGACCCGAGCGCATAAATTAGTCGTTAGTGAATAGGGAATGGTCGTTAGTTGCTTTAGTTATATATGCAAGTAGTGAGCTAGGACTTTTTGTCTCATGTGCTTTAAGACTTTTACTAAATACTAGCGACCAAATACTAACGACTAGAAAGGTGAGGAGGAGAAAGGCATTTTTGTACAAATGAAGCGATTAATCATTAGTGGAATCTTTTTGATTATTTTTATCTTGGTAACTGTTCGTC
>DAOWIY010000081.1 GCA_030640665.1 Clostridia bacterium | reverse complement strand
TTTCCGCCAATTTATACCCAGAGTTAATTATTTAGCAAAAAAGATATTTAAGTTTCTTATGCGCCCAGAAGAGGAAAAAAAGTTAGCTGCTACAACTTATTATGTCATAGGCTGCTGGCTTGCAATTTTTGCTTTCACAAGATTGGTCGCCTGTGTTTGCCTATTATTTTTGGTAGTTGGTGATACTTTAACTAAAATAGTCAGGGAGATATCTGGGAAGAAAAGAGCCCGCTATATTACTTTGGAGGTGATTCTAGCTAATTTCCTCACTTGCTTTGTGATGGCCTGGTTTATTTTTATAATTGTTGATCAACCTTATCCTCTTTTTTTGTCCTTTCTGGGAGCATTGGGGGCAAGTATGGCTGAGCCGGTTCCCAAGATAGACAACCTCACCATTCCTATCTTCAGCGGCGCCCTGCTCACCCTGGGCCTATATCTTTTTCACTAAATACTACTTCAGGGCACTTTTCAGGGCGGCAAGGGCTACCTTTAGTTGTGCCTCATCGGGTTCTTTGGTGGTAATTTTTTGTAGCCACAGGCCGGGAACAATTAGCATTTTAACGATTCTGTTCTTTCTTTTTTTCCTGGATAGTTTTGTTAGTTCGTAGGATATGCCAGCAATCAAAGGGACAAAAAGTAGTCTGGTTAAGCGGTCAGAAATAGTGTGAGGTCGGCCAAGAAACATAAAGACCAAAATACTCACGAGCATTACAATGAGAAGGAAGCTGGTACCACATCCGGGATGACGAGTGGAATATTTTTTTGCATTTTCCACGGTTAAATCTTTTCCTGCTTCAAAGGTAAAGATACTTTTGTGTTCTGCTCCATGATACTCGAATATCCTTCTCATACTTTTCCAGAGACTTATAGCCCAGACATATATCAAAAAGAAGGTTATTCTAATGAACCCATCAATGAGATTGAATAAAAATCCTCCCTTAACTCCGGTCAAACCTGTTAAAATTAAAGGAAGATAGAAAAATATAAGAAGAGCCAAAGCAAAGCCCATAAGAAGGGATAAGATTAGCCAGAGAGTGGTAAATATTTTTTCTTTTTTCACAGTTTCTCCAGTAGAAGCAGCTATCTTCGCCTTTCCACTTTCTTTCTTGGGAGGGCTTTCTTCTTCCATAGCTTCCTCAGCAGAAAAACTGAGAGCTTTTATTCCCAGATATAAGGATTCGATGAGAACCACTGCTCCTCTAATAATAGGAAGATTTAATAATTTATATCTTTTGCTAAGGGCAATATACGACTCCTTCTTTACTACTATTTGGCCATCATTCTTTCGAATAGCTACAGTGACTGATTCTGGAGAGCGCATCATTACTCCCTCTATGACCGCCTGCCCTCCCACTTGCCATCCTTTTATGGAAGTGTCGGTGGAGCCGTCGGTGCCAGAATAGTTCCTTTTTTTATCCATTTTTGCTTTAATCAATCTTTATTATAGACTCATCCAGTTTTCTTAAGATGAAGTTTCTTTTCCCCAGCTTTTCTTCTACAGAGTTAATCATTACTCCTTTGTGCCCTGCGTAGATCAATTTATCGCTATAATCTAAGAGTCCGTTCTTATTAGAATCCTCGTAAAGGATGAGGGTATGGCTGAAGTTATCCTCTTTCTCTTCCTTACTTAAGATAAGGCCACTTATTCTTATTTCTTCTTCTGATGTACCGATGTGAATAACGGCGTCCTTTCCTTCTTCATCTATAAATCTTTCATAAGAATTTGCCAGGAGTATTCCTTCAATATTACGGATTTCGATACAAAGAGGTACTGTTGCTTTTAGATAATATGGTATGAGGTAATATTTCTCATCCTCTGTGTCCATTGCCAGGACGGTACATTCCAGACTTATTTTATTAATGATTTTGCCAGCAAGGCTATAAATTAAGATTTGATTTCCATAAACAGGTATATAGACTTGGCCATTTTCCAGGGTCAGGGGCCCCAGGGGAACAAAATCCTCATAAAGACCCTCTAGCTTTATCTCTTTTTTTAAATTTTCTTGCTCATCAAAAATATATAGACTGTTAGAAGCTAAAAGATAAATATCTCCGGTTTCTTCATCGAGGTCAATTCCCCTGGGTCCGATTTCCTTTTCCCAGATATAAAATTGACCTCCTACCTCAGAAATACACTCTACCTTCGCTTTGAAATGATTTTTTAGATTTCCCTCTTCGTCAAGAATCTCTATTTGTCTATCTTTACTATTATTTATCACATAAATTTGATTGTCTTGGGAAATGGCTATATCCAGATAATGGGAAGAGGGCTTTTTGATAATTCTTTTAAATCTAAAGTATTTGTCAAAAATCTGAATTTTCCCCTTGCCCGAGATATAATACCCATTTTGGTAGGCTATTCCCTGAGGTGTCCAATCCTTGAAAATCTCATTGGTAGCAAGTTTGAAAACTCTTTCGTCTATGGGCAGGTTATATATTCCTTCTCCCAAATCTTTAGCTGCCGTGTATTGGAGATCTTTATTCCCCATAGCTCTCAAGGCAGAGATAATCAAATCAGCGCATTCTATACCAATGGGGTTGGGAAGTTCTGCCTGATGGTCGGTTGGATCATCTCTTTCTCCTCTATAGTCTGCTCCCCAAAGCCAGGGAATCCCTCTTAGAGCTTCTATATATCTAATCAATTTATTCTCATGGTTAGACAGTCTACTGATACAGTGGACAGAGGGTTTGATACCTCTATCATAATCTTCGGCGGCAATATTACTGGAATGCGAGGGATCTTCTTTGCCAGGGGAGGATAAAAACTGGCCATTATAGCTAGCTTCGGCTCTGAACCTAGCTGTTCCTACCTTTTTCTCCAGTCTAATAGTCCAGCCCTCTTTGGGTATGGAACTCTCGGTATATTCAATGATATCCCATCCGGAGAATTTTCCCTCATCAGGACCTTTAGCCGTAAAGACATTGGAGTACCACTTATAATTTGAGTCTGGATGGGATGGTTGCATTTTCGGCATTATTTTGTACCACTTTATGACTGGCTTTCCCCATAGCTCTTCATTCCATCTTTTAAGGGTTTCGCTTTCCGTAGAATATATTATGTTGTCCACTTTTATTTTGTCCGGCAGCGAATCATCGCATCCTAAATAATAGTTTCCTTGCCTATCTTTCGCTACGGCAAATAAATCTACATTATCTTCATAGCCAACCAGTTTACTGGAATTATCAGGGATATCCTCTGAGGATGTAGAGACAATGAGAAGTTTATCGAGGATGGGTTTCTTTATTTGTTTTAAGGTAAGATTTTGCTGGGCATTTATTAAAGATGCCAAGATACGTGAAGATTTTTCGGAGGAAATTTGAGAATCACCTTCTGAGGCAGCAAACGTCCTTCCAGCATAAAGAAGCAGCCCGAAACCAATTAAGCCGCATATCAATATCTTTTCTATGTATCTTCTCATGTGTTTTATTCAGTCCTATTACTGGCGTAGATGGCTAATTTATTTGCTTGTTTAAATACTAGAATTTTCCCCTGGGGGTCATTTTTAATCCATTGATTGACGATCTCCTGTGGATTTTTTGCTAGATAAAGATGAGCTGCCTCAACGATATTATCATCAAGCTCAGAATATAGCCAGATTTTGCTTACTTTTCCCAAAAAGTGAGCCATCTTATATGCTTTTTGTTTGTATAATCTATAGTTCTTTTTAACTTCGGCTGCAAGAAGGTTCTTTGGTTTATCTAAAGTCAAGGGATCATAAAAGAATTCTTTAGTTTTTTTAGTCGGGCCCAAACCCTGGTAACCTCCATTGCAGGCAGCTAGCCAGAGAATTTCGCCCTGAGCGAGAACAGCATCCTTTGTCAAATCGACCCCTCTTTGGGCTGCATAGAGAGTTTCATCATAAGGGTATCCTCCAGGTGAGACAATAATGTATTTCTGGGATTGGAGTTTAAAACTCGTCGTTTGGTCAACTATTTTAATGCCTTCTCTAGTTACAGTTTCTGCATCTCCTGCCGCAGCCCAAATGAGTTTTTCAGCACCAATAGTGGCTAGCGTATAGATGGGTCTATCCTGGACGATGAGCTGCATAGTTTCTAGCATGTCCTCGGCAACAGGGTTAGTTTTCCTTTTTGGGTCAGGATGCCAGGGATGTCTCCCAAATGTGGCCTCAGGCTCTAAGGCGAGTCCGTGATTCATCTCTATAGTTCTAAAAGAACAACATCCTGGGAGAAAGTGTTTGACGACATTGGAATAGCCAGCAAAATAATGATTTTTCATATTAGCCGTAACTAAGAATAAGTCTGCATCCAGGGTTTTCTTGTCCACTTCAACTTTTGTTCCTCTCGTGGTTATACCTACTTCCTCCATTGGTTTTTCGCAGTCATGAATCAAAATACCGTAGTGGAGATGATATTTCTTGGCACTATTTTCAATAAATCGAGCTATTCTGAAGTTTCCCTCATCATCTGGATCATGTGACCCGGTTGTGATTATGTATTGAATGTGATTTGCTTCCTTTAATCTTTTTGCACAGGCTTCAATCTGCTCCTTATATGGTTGTTTTCTGGTAGTATCCGTAACAAGAGCACATATTTTTTTACCTCTGACTATTTCTTCCAATTTTTCCCCAGCGAGGGGTTTGTTTAATGCCTTTTCTAGAATCTCATTGGTGCTTCTACTCTCTTTTATCTTTTTTGGCTCGATAATTTTCGTTTTCTCTTCAGGTAATTCCAGTAAAATATTTCCTTTGCCATAAGGTAATTTAACTTTCATTCTCTACCTTTTTAAATAAACCCTGTTAGAGAATCTTTCTCTAACAGGGTGAATGGCTTGCTCCGTTAGGTAGCAGGCATAATGAGATTGTCACTATCCAAAGTCTCCCCCCTTAGGTAATATTCCTATCTAATGGGATACCTCCAAGCCTTTTTTCAAGGTACCTAGTGGGGTTTACCAGTGCCCGTGTTTTTTAAAATATTCGAAGAGTTTTTCTACATCACTAGATGCTGACTTAATAGCTAGAGCTCCTACATAAATCAAGACTGAAAATTGCCAGCAGTCTTCCGGACCCAATATCAGCCCACAGTGGACATCCTCTTTTCTTTCCAGTTGTCTGGAGAAATATCCAACAGCTTTATCTAGTGAACCCTCAAATACGTCAATGGTATGGGTTTCATTATTGTACTTTAGGGTAGGGAAGGAAACTCCTCTCATCAACAAGAATCTAGCAACCTCATTCTCATCAACTTCATAATCTTCGTCAAAATCAAAGCCTTCAAATTGAGGAAAATTTCCGGGAAGGATAATGGTAGGTTTGTGTGCTACCACCTTACCTTTTCGCACCACCGTGTCCCCAATATTAACTGCCGATTTAGCTAAAGATATATAGGGAAGCTCAGTATTTTCAAAGGCTAAGAGAGTGCGTAAGCGCACTTTTGAAATCCTCGTTTCTTTAACAGCTTTGTCCCATTTTTCTTGTAAGTCCATCTAATTTCCTCCGCTTTAGTTTATTATAAAGAATAATATTGTCAAGAGAAATGTCAAAATTTTGAGAACCCCCCTTGACAATATATTTTTTTGTTTTATAATGGAGTGTAGTGGTAAAAAGTGGTGTAAAGTGGAGAGATGGTAGGGAGAGCTTTCTTAGTGAACAAAGAAGAATAAAGGAATATAATTAATGTTTATGGGAGAGTACCACCATTCAACAGATGAGAAAAATAGAGTAATTATTCCCTCTCCTCTACGTCAGCAAAATAGGGAAAAGGGGAATGAATTCGTCATCACCCGAGGATTGGATCAGAGTCTCTTTCTTTATCCTCTATCGGAGTGGCAAAGTCTGGGGGAACGACTGCGGAATCTGTCTACCACCAAATCCAATTCTCGGGCCTTCCTAAGACTTCTCTTCTCTGGAGCCCACTTTGTTCAGCCAGATACCCAGGGTAGGATTACCTTGCCTCAGGGATTGAAGGATTTTGCTCAAATCAAAGAGAAAATAGCTATAATTGGTGCCTTTAATAAAATAGAAATCTGGGGCGAGGAAAGATGGGACAAGTATTATAAGGAAAAAAGATCTATTTATGAAGAATTATCAGAAGAAATTATGGATGTGGAGATTTGAAATTTTTCCATCAGCCGGTAATGACAAGGGAAGTTTTATACTGGCTTAATCTCGAAGAGGGAGATGTTTATGTAGACTGTACTATAGGTCTGGGTGGACACAGCAAGACTATCCTGAAGGAGAAGAAGGGGAAAGTTAGGATTCTGGGAATAGATCGAGATGAAGAAGCACTTCGAGTGGCAAAAGAAGAACTAAAGGAATACGAGCAGCAAGTTACTCTCATCAAAGCAAATTTTAAACATCTCCCTCAAGTTCTAAAAAAAGAGAATATTAACAAAGTAGACGGTATCTTATATGATTTAGGTCTTTCATCTATGCAGTTAGATAGTCCAAAACGGGGATTCAGCTTTCGTCAGTGTGGTCCTCTGGATATGAGAATGGACTCTTCGCAAACTCTAACCGCTGCTCACTTAGTAAATCAGCTTTCGGAGAAGGAACTGGAGTGTATTTTTTTTGGACTGGGGGAGGAAAGGTGGGCCCGCCGGGTAGCGAAATTTATTGTCGAGGAAAGAAAGCTGAATCCCCTTAAAACAACACTGGACTTGGTTCAGGTGGCAAAGAGAGCTATTCCAGCTAAATTTCGACGAGGAAAAAGAATACATTTTGCCACTAGAATCTTTCAGGCTTTGCGTATCAAGGTCAATGAAGAGCTAGAGAATTTAGAAATTAGCCTGAATTCCTCTCTTGATTTATTACGAGCCAAAGGAAGGATTTGTGTAATTAGCTATCACTCTTTAGAAGATAGAATAGTTAAGAGACAATTTAAGAAAGGTAAAGAAAAAGGGCTAAAGATTTTAACCAAAAAGGTCATTAGGCCTTCAGCAGAGGAAATAAGAGCAAATCCGAGAGCTCGCTCGGCTAGATTAAGGGCAGCGGAGAAAGCATAGAATGAGGTGGGGGTTGCTCATTATTATTTTTGTTTTTATTTTTATAGGAATAAGGATATATCAGAATGCAGAGTTAATTAAGAATAGTTATACCATACAGAGACTCCAGAGTGAGATAGAAGGAACAGAGAAGGAAAATGCTTTGTTGAAGAAGGAGATTTCCCCCCGGGTGTCTTTAAGAGAACTTGAAGTTTATGCTCGAGAAAAGTTAAATTTAGCCGAACCCCAAGAGGTGAGGTATATAAGGGAAAGATTTTCTCAGGAAGAAAGTGAATCTTCTAGATTTAAGGTTTGGAATTGGATTAAAGAGTTAATTAGCCCCGCCAGAAAATTCTTGTTTGAAAAATACAACGAGATTATACGCTAAACGCTACCCACTAAACGTCATAGTTAAGGAGATCTCATTGATCAAGAAGAGCAAAAGAGTTCATATCTGGTTACCTTTTATTCTCCTATTTTTTGGCTTCTTTTTCCTTGAGTTTCGCCTATATTGCCTGCAAATCTTAGATTATGAAAAGTTCAGCAAAGAGGTCCAAGAAAGCCAGGATAGAATAGTTGAGATCTTACCCAAAAGGGGCATAATTTATGATCGGAATCTAGAGAAGTTAGCTATTAATGTTCCTGCCTATTCTCTTTATGCCCGCCCTAAGGAAATTTCTCATCCTGAAAGAGTAACCGAGCTGTTATCTTCTATACTGGAGGTAGAGACTGCCAGTCTTGCCAAGAGCTTAAAAAAAGAAACTACCTTTATCTGGTTGAAAAGAAAACTTTCTTTTGCTCAGAAAGAGGTGATTGATGATTTACATTTGAAAGGAATAGGTTTCATAGAGGAAGCTGAGAGGTTTTATCCTCAAAAAGAGCTCGCTTGTCATCTTTTAGGTTTTACAGGAGTAGATAATCAAGGGTTGGCCGGGGTGGAACTTCACTATGATAAGGAATTACGGGGAGAAAAAGGTCGTTTTTGGCTAAAGAGAGATGGCTTAGGTTATGAAATTTCCTCCACCAAAGAATCTCTTCAGGATCTTGTTCCGGGAAAGGATATAGTTCTAACTATAGATAATATTATTCAGTCCATTGTGGAGCAAGAGATATCCTTAGCTCTTGAAGAGAGAAAAGCTAAATCTGTAGAAGCACTATTCATGGATCCTCGCACTGGTGAAATTCTTGCCTTAGCCAACAAACCCGATTATGACCCTAACTGCTATTCTAGTTATTCTTCTTTTTCCAGAAAAGATAGAATAGTCCAGTCTCTTTATGAACCTGGTTCAGCTTTTAAACCTATCACTATCAGTGCTCTTTTGGAAGAAGAATTGGTAAACCAAAAAGAAAGGATTTATTGCGGAGAATCTGTTAAAGTGGCCCATCATATTATCCATGACTGGCGCTCGTTTAATCAGAATTTTACCGTCGCTGAAATTATGAAGAATTCTTCAAATGTGGGAGTAGTTAAGCTGGCAGGAAGAATGAAGAAAGAAGCTTTCTCAAAATATATTCGTCTTTTCGGTTTTGGAGAGAAAACAAATCTCGATCTTCCAGGAGAAGAGGGGGGAATTGTCAGATCTCCT
>DAOWIY010000037.1 GCA_030640665.1 Clostridia bacterium | reverse complement strand
CCAGATCCAGTTCTCCTTTTAGCTTTGTCCCTGCCTCCTGATAACAATGCCTGCATTTAAGATTACAACTATTGGTAAAATTCCAGACTACCACGGGAGGAGCAATAAAAATTTGTGGATGGCCAAAACCGTAAGTGGCTATTGACCTCATGGTAAGGGCTATGCCGTGTTGGAGAAGAGGATCGGCAAGTTTTTCCTTTACCTCTTTTTTACTCTGGCCAAAGAGAACTCTTCCTAATTCAAAAAAAAGGTAAAAGGGAAAAAGCTTTATTTTTCGCCCAAACCCTAAATTATTCCCTCTTATATCATAAAAAGAAAAAACATCTTCTAATAAACTCTTTTTTTCTTCATCTTTCTTTGCCAGGTGAGCAAAGACCCAGCGATTTCCCCTATTTTTTAAGAAGAACCTTATGAGGTAAGTTAGATCCATAAAGACTTATCCTGAAGCAAGTTCTTTATTTTCTTTTCCAAGGTAATTTAAGCATTCAAGGTGTTTGAATTCTTAAATCAGCGTTTCTTTTCCTTTAAAGATACTTCTATAGCCCAGATTCAAGGTGAGAAGAGGACCGAGAAATTTCCATCTTTTTCCTTTAAATGAACCGCTTAGTCTCTTAAAAATAGAAGAAAGACCGTAGACCTTCTTGTAAGCCCAATCTAATCCTTGTTTTAACTCTTGGGGAGTCATTAATTTTGGTTGAAAGACGGGATGGGATAGATCATAATTTGACCAATTTCTATCTATGATTCTACCTTCTTTTTCTAACTTCTCCTGTAGTCTCGTTCCGGGCAAGGGAGTAAGAATACTGAATTGAACAACATCCAGTTTTACCTTTTCTATAAATTTAACTGTTTTTCGGAAGATACTTTTGTCATCATTGTCAAAACCAAAGATAAAAGCTCCTTCGATGGCTATTCCAAACTGATGGATTTTCTTAATAGCCTTCTCGTAAAACCTTATCTCATTCTGGGATTTATTAGCCTCTCCTAAAGAGGCTTCAGCAATTGATTCAAAACCGATAAATAGCCCTTTACATCCGCTAGCTGCTGCCAGCTGAAGAATTTCTTCATGGCGGGCTATGTTAATAGAAGCCTGGCCTATCCATAAAAGATTATAGGGTATCAAGGCCTTAAATAATTCCCTGGCATAGGTAATGTTTCCCACAATGTTATCATCGAGAAATCCCAGAAAGCGTGTCTTAAGAGATTTGCCCACTATACCTTTGACTTCTTCTATCACGTTTTTTACAGGGCGAAAGCGAAATTTCTTGCCAAAAAATTTACTCACTGAACAAAAGTAACAATCAAAAGGGCAGCCCCTGCTTAGCTGCAAGAAGCGGCTAAGTAAATAGCCTTTATTCTTGATAAGTTCTCTTCTGGGAAGAGGTATACTGGCAGGATCTGGTCTCTTATGACTTTGATAAAACTGGCCCAGTGCTTCCTTCCCTCCTCTTCTAAAATTCTGAAGCAATCTCTCCCAGTTTCCTTCTGCTTCTCCTATTACTACTGCATCTGCATGCTGGGCGGCTTCCTGGGGTAAGGCTGTAACATGAATTCCCCCCATAACTACGGGGACTCCTCTTTCTCTAAATGTATCAGCTATCTCATAAGCACGGGGAGCCGAGGCGGTCATAGTAGTTATTCCTACCAGATCAACGGGAGCTTCAAAATCTATTTTTTCTATATTCTCATCAATTATCTCTATCTCTATATCTTTAGGAGTCAGGGCAGATACAATAAGAAGATTATGGGGAGGGACCTTAAATACCTTATTCCTACCCAGCCTTTTGGCTTTCGTCTTTTTTTTCCAGGTTGGTGAAATCAATAGTATCTTCATAATATTTTGGCCGTTTTAGTCTGAATTTCTACTTCTTCTCTATTTTTCCTTCTATGGTTCTCTATTACTTTACTTAACTTCACCACGGGAGAATCATATTCTCCCCTAACCATCTTTTCAAATTCCGGTTTGGTCATTGCCTCAAGACGCTTTGCATAATCATCCAGAAAATGAGCAATCTTACCTTCTATTATAGTTTCAGCCCCTTTATGAGTGGGATAAGCATTATATTCCTTGACAGCCTCCCTTAAGATTTCAGGCTTATCAATGATAGTGCAGGGAGTTAACCAGTTACTGTTTTTCTCCAATTGCTTTCTTCTTATGGAAAGAAAAAAAGGAGAAATAATAGCTTCCCTTAAGCCCTTTCCTTTCTCCCATAAACTAAAGATATTATCTACAGCAAAGTGAACAAAAACGCAGGGTTCTATATCCCCCTTTGAATTGATATGAAAGTACTTCCTCCCTCCAGCTATACATCCTCCTACCCAGGGCCCATCATTCCAGAAATCTCCCACAAAAATGGGTTTCTTCGAGCGCCATTCCCATACCTTTTGGCGAAGCTTATTTCTCTGCTCAGGGGTGGGCATAAGCTCAACGGCTGGTTTCTTTCCTATAGGAATATAAATAAAATACCAACCAAAGGAGACATTTTTCTCAATAAGATTATCTATAAACTCATCACTGGTAACAATATCTGCATTTTCCCTGGTTACCGTAACTGAAAATCCTTGCAGGACACCTACCTGGTGTAAATCCTCTCTGGCTTTATTTATCTTTTCCCAAACTCCTTTTCCCCTTCTTTCCTCTGTTTCTTTCTTAAAACCCTCCATGCTGATAGCCGGAGCTACATTTCCTAATTTAGCTAATCTTTCTATTGTTGGCTCGTCTAACAATGTTCCATTAGTATAGACCTGGAAATACATATCGTTGTGCTCCTCAGCCAAATCCAAAAGATTCTTGCCTGTGGGCTTATCCCTGTAATAGAAAGGCTCTCCTCCCGAGATGGTCAAAAAACGAATTCCCAGCTCCTTAGCCTCGGAGAGAATTCTATCCAGGGTAGCGTAGGATAAACCCTGTCCTTTCTCATATTCATGGGCATAGCAGCCATAGCAGTTAAGATTACAGGTATTGGTGGGAGAGATAACAAAAAACCAGGGAGTCTTAAAACCTTCCTCTTCCAACTTTTCCCTTTTTTTTGCTTCCATAACCCAATCACAAAAGAAATTTTTAGCTAATCTTTCTCTTGTTACTTTAGATATTCTTTCTTGAAGAAGTAATCGCGCCAGGTCTGTCATAGGATGTTTTTCCTGAAAAGCTTTCCTCACATTCTCCATGGCAGACTTATTAGGACCAGCAAGTTTATAGAGTCCCCCTAATATAACATCGAACTCTTTATAAAACTCCTCCTTATTTCGGGTATTGGCTAGTCTAGCTAGATAATGATTAATCTGATGCTGGAGCAAATTCTTTTTTAATCTAGTCGTTAACTGCTCAACCATTTTCTTCCTCCTTTAACCAAATTTCCTCCTTGCTTACCCCTTCCCAAAATACCTGCCAGGCTAAGGACTTGTCACTGGATAACGACTTCTTTTCCCTTTGGGAAATCCAATAGACGGTGAGACTGTGAACTATCCCCATCAAAATTACAGCTAACTTCTTTGAATCTAAGGCTTTAATCTCTTTTCTATCAATAGCCTCCTGAATTAATCGATCAAGAATTTCTATGTATCGAGATTGCTTCTCTACCACTCTCCCCTTTAATTTCCTTTCCAGTTTCTTTTTTAACCCCTCAGGGAAGCTCTGCATAACCTTAAAAAAGTTCTTATTTTCCTCAAGGAACTTCAAATGAATACTAATGGCTGTTTTAATCCTTTGTGAGGCTGAGCCAGGTTTCTCCACCGCCTCTTGAATCTTGTTCAAAAGGATATCCAGCTTGGTCTCTATTACAGAAAAGAAAAGATCTTCTTTATTATTGAAATAAAGATAAATCGTCCCTTTGGCTGATTTTGCCTCTTTAGCAATTTCATCTATGGTGGTAGGATAAAATCCCTTTTTGGCAAAGAGCTTTTCCGCTGCTTGCAGAATCTGAGCAGCAAAATCTCTTTGCTTCTTTTTTTTGTAGAAAATGGAGTCAGCCCTTAACATTGTATCTCGTTATTTCCTCCTTTAATTGTCTGACCATTCAGTCAGTATTATAATAAAAAAAAACACTCTGTCAAGTTCTGACAAGATAATATATTTTCTAAGTTTCCCGAAACAAAATCTATAGCCTAAGGGAAAGTCCTCCTCTTACCAAAAAACCATCCCAGATGCCCACATCTAATAGAACATGGAGGTTATTGGTTATTTCAAAATTCAATCCCAGATTGAGCTGAATAATAGGAAGCACTATTTTCTGATCGTATTCTAAAAGATCATCAAGGCTTATTTCACCACCAGGATAAGTCTCAAATGCAAGCTCTTCTGTAGAAGCATCATAAAACTCACAGGTAAGCTCATCATAGATAAGATACCCTTCCAGAGAGCCTATGCCAGCGCCAAAACCAATATAGGGATGAAGTCGCTGGAACGGTTTTATATCCCAGCGAAAACTCAAATGATAGGAAGCTGGCTCTAGCAGTAATTTGCCATTTCCTGAGCCTTGGAAATAGCTACCGTCTGCAAGCTCATATCTTGGTAAGGCTTCTAGGATAAGTTCTAGCTCGCTCTTTTCCACCGCCAATCCAATACTGAAAGAACCATCTTTACCAGCAGGATAGAATCTGATTTCGAAAGCTAAATTGTTTCCGCCCGAATCAAGATTAACATTCGGACTGTATTCTCCCTCCTGGCCTATTACTTCTTTAAGCTCAGTGCCCAGCTTATCCCCTATTACATTCTCAATTATAGATTCTACTGGACTCAGGCTCCAGAGGCCATAGTGAAGACTTACCTGCCACTTCTCTTTAGCCAAAGCAACCTGGCTAAAGAGAAAAAATACCGAGAAACTCAGGAAAATAAAGCTTATTTTTTTCATCTGAGAGAGATAATTTATCAAAGTTTCTCATTGATTGATTGTATAATTCTTCGAGCAATATCTAAAGCCGCCTCAGGTTTTGCTAGTTCTTTTACTTTAGTTTGCCACTCTTTAAAGTCAAAAGATTCAGGAGATTCATGCAAGAACCTTACAATGAGATCAGTCATTTCTTTTTTATTTGACAACTTAAAGGCAATTTTCTTCTTTAGAAGAAGCTCTTGGTTTTTTTTCTCCTGACCACCCAGAGAATTAACAATTCCCATAGGAAGACCTTTCACTAAGGTCTCAGCAGTGGTAAGCCCTCCTGGTTTACTAATAAGTAGATTCGACACTTCCATCAACTCATCAACTTCTTCTACGTATCCCCATACTCTCATGGGCACATCTAATTTTGATTTCATCTCTTGAAGTTTCTCTTCAAGCCCGTGATTTGTTCCTGTTACTACTAAAAGCTGAATAGGTAAATGGAGCTTGTTTAGGTTGAGCACTATTTGATGCAATAACCCCATTCCTTGTCCACCCCCCATCAAAAGAATGGTAAAAACATTCTTTAGACCCCATTTTTCCTTTAGTTTTTGCCTATTTTTGTACTCCGAAAAAACAGACAGGGTGGGAATGCCGGTAATTCGAATCTTACATGAAGGAATTCCCTTTCTCTGTAAATTTTTCCTTAGTCCTTCATGGGCCAAGAAATAAAGGTCCACATTTTTATAAAACCAATAAGGATGAAGGGCATAATCGGTAGGTACTGCTGCTAATAAGTAGGATAGATTTTTCTTTCTTTTAATGGTGGAACACAGAGCGCAAGCTATATTGTGAGTACATATCACTGCCTGGGGAGAAAAAGGAACAATAACTTCCTTATAGAGTCGAGAAGAATTATAATGGTAAAGAAAATCTCTTAGAGGAAAGGTGAACCAATATATCAGTCTATTATCCCATAGAAAATCCCAGAACCAGGGAGTGAGTTTTACCACAGTATAATAAAGAGCATCCATTATTTTGACTATTAGAGAATTCCCGTGGTTAAATAAATTCTCTTCTTTAACCTGCGCCTGGGGATACAATTTTTCTAAAGCCTGCTTTATAGCCTCAGCAGCCCGGTAGTGGCCAGAAACATCTGAAACGTACAGGAGAAGAATTCTGATTTCCTTATTGGAGACACTCATTTTTGTCACTTACCTTAAAGGTAATTTAAGCATTCTAAGGTGCTAAAATTCTATACTTTCAAGATTAGTCCTTTTTCTTCTTTTCGATCCAGCATTTGAGAAGAAGAAGTAAGTCTAAAAGCCTTTCTCTTATTATCAGTTGTTATTATTCAAGTTAACTCAAGAAGGGACCTATTTACTTCTATTGCTTTTATTTTAAGAGAATCCCCGGGTTTTACCTCTATGGGCCTACCAATAAAAACGGTAATTTTATTAAAAGGTAGGGGAATAAAATGCCTGTCCCAGCGCCTGCCGAGCATAACTCCTCTGTGAGCTTCTATCGTTAAGGGAACAATCATAGCTTTTGCCCTCTGAGCAATATGAATCGTTCCTGGTTTAGTTTTGTAAGATGGCCCTCGAGGACCATCAACAGCAATAAATCCTAAGTAGCCCTCTTCGATCTTCTTGATAAATTTCAGGATGGACCTTCCATTTCTGGAGGTTCTTACTATATGGTAGTTAAATGTAGAGAACAATTCAGTCAGATAGTTTCCCCTGAAAGAGAGATGTACCAATGCTACCGCTTTTTGTAGATGGAGAGAAACAAGTAGTAATGTATAATGACCGTGCCAAAAGACAAAAATAGCTCTCTGGTTTTTCTCTTCAATTTCTCTCAGACTTTCCTCACCTACAATAGTGATTCTACTACTTATGGAGACAAACAACAAAATTGCTTGGATAGGCCAACTAAGGACTTTTATCACAATAGTGTAATACAGGATTTTTCGGAAGAAAAATCTATAGAATAATCTACGGATCACTAAATTTAAGAATAATTTTCCCACAACTACTTGATATATGATTTGTTCAGTAATAATCCTCATGCTCCTTTTATTGATAAAATGTTGGCCATTTTAACAATACTTAACAGACCCCCCTTGCCTTAACCTTAACCAATGGACTCCGTAATTACAGATTGCCCAGATTTTTCTATTCTTTTTTTTTAGTTATCTCCTCAAGTTTTCCTGTTCCATATCTGCCACTTTCCAACTTTTTTAACGCTTTCTGGTAGATGCAATGAACCACTTTCCCATTAGGCATTTTGTAATACCTCTTAATTTGCCACTGTGCCTTCTCCTTCAT
>DAOWIY010000072.1 GCA_030640665.1 Clostridia bacterium | reverse complement strand
AGAGTGAATATATTCTCTGTTCCCATGGTTTATCTTCCTCAAAATTTAACTCTTTTATAGCTATGACAAGAGAAAAAGTCAAGAAGTGCCTCAGGAAATGTCCTTCGGTAACTGTGAGAACTAAATACTTCCTTGACACAGGACTGGCTTATGATAGGATAGACAGCGAAAGGAAGGACAATTTGAAAAAGAAATTTTATGTAACTACCGCTATTTCTTATGTTAATGATGTCCCTCATCTGGGACATGCCTATGAAGCTGTAGCTGCTGACGCCATGGCAAGATATAAGCGACTAAAGGGATACGAAGTTTTCTTTCTTACCGGAACGGACGAGCATGGAAATAAAATTGCTCAGGCAGCAAAAGAAAAAAATATTACTCCCGCCCAGCTTGTCGATAAAATGGTAACCTGTTTTCAAAATCTCTGGAAAAAACTGGGTATCTCTTATGATGACTTCATTCGCACCACTGAACTCCGACATACTAAGGTAGTAAGCAAGATATTTAAAAGATTATACGAACAAGGTGATATTTACAAGGGGACTTACAAAGGTTGGTACTGTATTCCCTGCGAGAGTTTCTGGCTGGAATCGCAGTTAAAAGAAGGAGGGCTCTGTCCAGAATGTGACCGAGAAGTAAAAAAGATAGAAGAAGAAAGTTACTTTTTCAGACTTTCCCGATATGAAAAACCTCTTCTGGAATATTTTAAAGACCATCCTCGATTTGTTCTTCCTTCTAGCAGAAAAAATGAAGCAGTAGAGTTCATTAAAAGAGGATTAAAAAATACCTGTGTTACCAGATTAAGATTGGATTGGGGTATACCCTGTCCTGTAGATAAGAATCATTCTATCTACGTATGGATTGACGCTCTTTTCAATTACATCTCCGCCCTGGGCTATGGTCTGGATGAGGGAAAATTCTCTTCTTTCTGGCCAGCCGATGTTCACCTCATTGGAAAAGATATTTTAAGATTTCACGCTGTAATCTGGCCAGCCCTTTTAATGGCTCTGGGAATAGAGCTTCCTCGAATGGTCTTTGTCCATGGATTCTGGAAGATAAAGGGAGAAAGGATGTCTAAATCCAAGGGAATCGTGGTAGACCCTGAAGAAATGGTAAAAGAGTACGGAGCGGATCGCCTGCGCTATTTTCTTTTGCGGGAGGTTCCCTTTGGAGGAGATGCTAATTTTTCTCCTTCTCTTTTCATAAAGCGTGTAAATAGTGACCTGGCTAACGACCTGGGAAATCTACTCAATAGAACCATCCCTCTGGTAGCAAGATATTGCCAAGGAAAAGTACCTCGTCCTTCTGAAGAAAAGAATGTTTTAAAAGAAAAGATCCAAGAAATCCTTCTTCGACTAGAGCAGGCTATGAATATCCTTTCCTTCTCAGAAGCTTTATCTAGCATTTGGGAAATAGTGAAGTTAGCCAATCTCTACATAGATAGGCGTGCTCCCTGGCAATTAGCAAAAAAAGAGAATAGACAAAAAGAACTCCATACCGTCTTATATAACCTACTAGAGGCCCTGCGTATACTTGCCCTTCTACTTTTTCCCTTTACACCTACTTCTGCCCAGAAAATATGGACTCAGTTAGGCATTGAGGAAAATATAGAGAATCACTTCCTAGATAAGGCTACAGTTTGGGGACAGTTAAAGCCAGGAATTAAGGTAAGACAAGAGCCGCCACTTTTTCCCCGGATTTTGTGAGGGAGGAGCAAAAAGATTTGGCAGAACTTAAAGAAAGAACAGAGTACCTTTGGTATAAGTATAATTTTACTCCCCAAAAAAAGCTAGGGCAAAATTTTCTTATTGATCCCCAGATTGTTGACAGGATAATAGAGAGTTTAAAGCTAGACAAACAAGATACAGTTCTGGAAATAGGAGCGGGGACAGGAATTTTAACAGAAAAACTTGCTCAAAAGGCAAAAAAGGTAACGGGAATAGAGATTGATAGAAAGCTATGTGAGATTTTAGAAGGAGAACTTAAGAAATATGCTAATCTGAGGATTTTTTGTGAGGATATAACTCAAATTTTTTCTGATATACCCCAAAAGAAAAGGTTTAATCAGCTTCAGTCTGATAAGGTAGTAGGAAACCTACCTTATCAAATAGCCTCTCCTCTCTTGTTAGACTTGGTTAAAAAGAAATGGATTAAGTTTATGGTAATAATGGTG
This sequence comes from Clostridia bacterium, assembly GCA_030640665.1. GTDB lineage: Bacteria > Aerophobota > Aerophobia > Aerophobales > AE-B3A > JAUWRC01. Next base: position 1,600 of record DAOWIY010000072.1, on the reverse strand, counting down.
CAAAGAGAGGTAGCAGAGAGGCTGCTTTCTGGACCCGGTCACAAAAAAAGAGGTGTATTGACGGTACTGGCAAACTACTATGCTAGAGTTAACAAGATAATCGACGTTCCTCCTCAAGCTTTTATTCCTATACCCAGAGTGGGATCGAGCTTACTTAAAATAGAAAGAAGAAAAAGATATCAAGCAAAAAATGAGAGTAATTTCTTCTCAATAGTTAAAGCAGCTTTTTCCTCGCGGCGTAAGATGCTGGGCAATGCTCTTAGTATGAAATTGGGAATTGATAAAGAACTCCTCAAAAAAAAATTAGCTCGGGCAGGGGTAGAGTGGAAAAAAAGAGCAGAAGACCTGAAGGTGAAAGAGTTTGTTAGTATAAGTAATGAGCTAGGAGGTTATTTTGATTAATACAATAGAATGGGTAAATGGAGAGGTTAAGATTATTGATCAGACCCAGCTCCCTCAAAAACTAGAGTATATTTATTGCAAGGATGTAGAAACTTTAAGAGAAGCCATCTCTTCTCTTAAAGTTAGAGGAGCACCTGCTCTGGGAATTGCTGGGGCTTTTGGAGTAGTTCTGGGAACACAAAATTCCTCTGCTCGTGATTATGCCGACTTTAAAAAGGAGATAGAAACCCTAATAAATTATTTGGGTTCCTCTCGACCCACGGCAGTTAATCTCTTCTGGTCTCTGAAGCGGATGAAGGAGTATGCCGAAAAGAACAAGAATAAAAAAATAGAGGAGATTAAAACCATTCTGAAAAAAGAGGCATTTAAGATTATACAAGAGGATAAAATATGTAATCGCCGTATAGGAAAGATTGGAGCTTCTCTTCTCGAGGATGGAGAAACAATACTCACCCATTGTAATGCAGGAGCCCTGGCCACTGCTGATTATGGAACCGCTCTAGGAATTATCTATAAGGCAAAAGAGGAAGGGAAAAGGATTAAAGTATATGTGGATGAAACTCGTCCTCTTCTTCAAGGAGCAAGATTAACTACCTGGGAGCTGCTGCAGGAAGGAATTGAAATTATCTTAATTTGTGATAATATGGCTGGTGAGGTAATGCGGGAAAAAAAGATTGATAAAGTTCTGGTGGGAGCAGATAGAGTAGCTGCTAATGGTGATACAGCTAATAAGATAGGTACTTACACTCTGGCTGTATTAGCCAAAGAAAACGATATCCCCTTCTATGTAGCTTGCCCCTTTTCAAGTATTGATCTATCTTTACCGAGTGGGAAGGCTATACCTATTGAACAAAGAGATTCTGCTGAGGTAACGGAGGGTTTAGGAAAAAGAATAGCTCCTACAGGAATTAAAGTCTATAATCCCGCTTTTGACATAACTCCGGCTAAATATATCACCGCCATAATCACGGAAAAAGGAATATTTAGGCCGCCCTTTTTCAAAAGAAGCGTTTAGCGTATAGCGGGTAGCGTATGTTAGTTAATTAGTGATTAGTTGACTAGAGATTAGTTTAATTAGCAACCTTGGATTTCTTTCTCATTAATTCTACACTCCTGGTCTAATCTCTAATTATCTAATCCACTAGTTATCTTCTTTTATGCGATAACCTGGGTCAATATGCTCGGCTAAATAACTTTT
>DAOWIY010000066.1 GCA_030640665.1 Clostridia bacterium | reverse complement strand
CCTGGAGAAATCTTTAGCCCCAAAAAGACCTTCTCTTTGCCAAAATCTTTGCCACTTTTGCTCAATTTTTTGAGGTTCATACCGAATAGACATAAAAGGTACCTCACAATTCTAGTTCGTAGTTCATCGAAGGATAAATCTTTTACAATGTAGTAAAAACGGGAGGTAAAGTCAAGAAAACCTTATGAAAAAAAATAGGGACACATCCCTTTTGGGATGTGTCCCTATTTTCCTATTACTACTTTTGGGAGCCGACGATAGGACTTGAACCTACAACCTGCTGATTACGAATCAGCTGCTCTGCCTTTGAGCTACGTCGGCCTGGTGCCGAGGCGCGGAATCGAACCGCGGACACCTGGATTTTCAGTCCAGTGCTCTACCTTCTGAGCTACCTCGGCCATAATCTGGTTTACTCTACTAACTATTCTTCGATTGCGGCCTACCATATTCATCTGAGAGCGCATTTTTAATATCTTTAGAAAACCACGGACACTCTTTACGTGTTCCTTTCTACTCATCATTGAAACAATTTTTTTGAATATTTCAAAATCATATTTTTTCTTTGCTCTCAAGGGATATTTCTCGAAAAATGGAATTACTTTATCTACCAGACTTCCGATATCCTCCACCTTAAGTTGTACCATATTCTTATTGAAGGAAATTGTTCCACAGTTAAGAGTTTGGCGGATTTCGTTCAAAATGGGAAGATCTTCTTTGTGCAATCCCAATGAAAAAGAAGGTTTCAGCCTATAGCCTATACGATGAGTCGGATCTTTTTGGATTGAAACACTAAAACTTCCTTCTCCATCTACTAACCCCGTAATGTAGTACCTGAAGTTATCCATCCCTCTCGTTTGTCGAAACGAATTTGGCGGGGCCGACGAGACTCGAACTCGCGACCTCCTGATCGACAGTCAGGCATTCTAACCAACTGAACTACGGCCCCAGTTTTAAATCATTGACTTGGAGACTAAAAAATTCCATTTTGGTGAAGCGTTTTAGAAAAAGTCCGAATCTTTTTTGAACAAAATCCTGACGCTGAGTTTTAGTTGTCGCCCTGCGAGCGACAATCCCGCCCAGCGTCTTCACTCGCATTGCCTGCTTTGCGGACGAGCAGGGCTAAAATATTTACTGCTGGGTTGGTCGTTGTTGACTTGGTTGTTGTCTTGGAAGCGGAGTAGGAGTAACTTGTATATTAACCATTCTAATCAATGCCGCTCCTTCCGAATTTTCGAAAATTTTTGCCGCTCCAGTACCATCTAATGTAGCCATAACGGCTAAATGTAGTTGGCGAATAGCATCTTGTAGTTTATCTTCTTGCTCCTCAAGTAGTTCAATTTTAACTTCTAATTTCTTCAACTGATTGGCATCTATTCTTCTTGCGTGAGATAATGTATTCTTCTCATCTGTCAAAAAGTCGGCAATCTTTTTAGATTTTTTCTTTGCGTCTTTCTCTCCCCTGAACATAAAATCTGTAAGCCAATTAGTTGTAAGTCTTTTAGATAACCTGATGAAATTTTCACACTCAACCAAAAGGGATGGTGCGAACTCTTGCAATATTGGAATCCAAACTGGTAACTGTGATGGATCCTTTTTTAATTCCTTTGCCGCTCTATCAAACTGTTCAATTATTGATCCTGCGGGAGAAAAGCGGCCCCTTACTCTTACTTGAGGATCAATTGGTCCTAGTTCAGCAGCCGTATCCATCAGAATACTATCTCCTGATAAAGCCAGTATAGTAGCAGCGCTTTTTGCTGCACCGGTTACAATAAATCTTACTTTTTCAAATCTGTCCCTCAACATTTTGACGATAGATTCTGTAGCTTCTGCAGAACCTCCGGGACTATGTAAAAAAACATCAACTTCTTTAGATTTTATATTGCGGATTATTTCATAAAAACCATCTTTATCTGAGAGGTCAATTGTAAGAAACGGAGCAGCTATCTGAGCTTTTACTGGATTATGAAAAGCTGTTGTATATACCAAGAGAGGCCGACCTGTTATTCCACTTACAAGTTTATATTTACCCCTTCTTACACCGTCAAAGTCGCCGGCTGGTTTATTCGGCGCCCTACCATCTAATATTTCTTTTTGAATATCTTGCCAACTTGTCATTATTTTTTGGAACCAGCTCTAAATCTCATCTTAGGAGGAGAAGTAGAAGTATCGGTGTAAAAATTATATCTGCTTTCAAGGGCCTTCTGGTATTGATCGTAAGAAATATCAAATACCCGCAATGCCTCCTTGAGTGCGGGGTTTTCTTTAAGAAATTCCTTCGTTTGATCGCCTATTTTTTGAGCTTGTTTTTGTCTTTTCATAACTCCTCCATTATATCATTACTCAATAACTTCCTCAACCTTTTTTGTCGTCTCATCCAAAAGCCGTTTTGCCTCTTTGTGTAAGCTAAAGGACTCTAAGGCAAATCCATTTTGGTGGGCGGAACAGGGCTTGAACCCGTGACCTCTGCCGCGTGAAGGCAGCGCTCTCCCAACTGAGCTATCCGCCCTGGTGGGCCCACTAGGACTCGAACCTAGGACCTACGGATTATGAGTCCGCCGCTCTGACCAACTGAGCTATGGGCCCCTTCTGGCTTAATCTAGATACTCTTTCAGCATTCTTTCCTTAGCCCTTCCCCGCAGCTGATCCAGTACTTTTGCCTCAATCTGTCTTATCCTCTCTCTAGTCACTCCGTACTTCTCTCCTATCTCTTGCAAGGTACAATCCCATCCATTTTCTGTTCCAAAACGAAGCTTCAGAATCTCCCTCTCTCTACTATCCTCAACTTCTTCTATTAATTTATCTATCTCCTTCTTGAGGTATCGAAGGTTAACCTCCTCAAATGGACTTTTAGCCTTCTCATTCTCTATGATTTCTATTAAGTGTGAATCCTCATCTTCTCCGATAGGCATATCCATGGAGGTGGATTTGGTAATTACCCTCTGAACTTTCTCTACCTTCTCCAAAGGAAGAGAACATCTTTTAGCAATATCTTTAGTCGCGGGAATCTTACCCAACTCTTGCTCTAGCTCTTGAGAGGCTTTCTTAACTTTTTTCATAAGTTCAGTTATATGGATAGGGACTCGAATAGTACGGGACTGATCAGAGATAGCCCGGGATAAAGACTGTCTTATCCACCAGCTGGCATAGGTACTGAAGCGATTTCCCCGTTGATAGTCAAACTTATCTACGGCCCGGGAAAGGCCGATATTTCCTTCCTGAATAAGATCCAAGAAGGGCACCCCTCTTCCTATATATTTTTTAGCAAAGCTAACCACTAACCTTAAGTTAGCTCTGATCATTCTATCTCTATATCTCTCATAATAGAAATTAGCCTCAGTAATCTCCTTTTGTAATTTGAGAAATTTCTCTTTGTCTTCTGGATTTAAATTATCCTTCTCTTCTTCACTTAGTTTTACTATGAAATTAGTTATCTTCTTTACTCTCTTGGACTTCTTTCTTGCCATCCACAAGTCCTCCCTATTTACTTCCTCTCTCTCGGCAAGAGAGTGCAGGTAAGGATTTTTTTCCAGTAGATTGGCAAATTCCAAAACTTTCCCCCGTAAGATTTTCTTACTTTCCCTTATCTTTCTTCCGTATCTCTTTTCTTCCTCAGCAGAAAGTAGAGAAGTCTTCCCTATCTCTTGGAGATATCCTCCTATTCCATCATTCGCCTCTATTCCTATATCAGAAGGCTCTTCAATTTTTTCTACTTCCTCACTACCTGCATCAACTTCCTCATCTTCAAATAGGTTAGCTATATCTTCAATCTTCTCTGGGCTGGAAATCTCATCAGGAAATATCTCTTCTGTCTTTTCCATAGGAAATTTACTTTCCTTTTCGTTCTTCACCACATAATCCTTAACTTCCTTCTTCATAAACACTCACCTCAACATAATTGTTTTTTTTAACCGTGTTAGCTCATTGAGCCATTTTTCGAGTTTCTCTTCTTCTCCTTTTTCTTCACTTTCCTTTATGCTTTTTCTTAACTTCTTAATTCTTCTCCGTGCCTTATTTTTCTTTAGAGATTCAATGAGATCGAAAGCTATCCGCTCTTTATCTTCCTTTTCAAAAGGAGGATTAGATAAAGAGAAGGATGAAATAAGAGAAGAAAGATTCTCTTCTTTTAATCTATTTATCAATTCAAGAGAAGATACCTTTCCCTCCTTTGATAAGGCAACTGTCTCTTCAGCGATTCTCTTATAAGAGGAATTGGTAAAATCGTCTATATTTCCGTTTTCTTCTACTATCTTTATTATTGCTTCTTCACTTAACATCAGCTGCAGCAGTGTTTTTTCTGCCTTTTGCTGTGCATCTTTCACTTTGAGAAATTCGGGACGAGAAAAAAACCCTCTTTTTTTATCTCTAAACTTGCCAAACTCTATGCGGAGCATTTCCTCATCTAAATCTAATCGCTGGGAAAGTTTTCTTATCAGCTCTCCAAGTCTTATTGAATCTTTGACCTTCTTCAGAGTAGGAAAGAGAGCATTGACTACCTCTATTTTGTCCTCATATTCTAAAGAAGGGTTAGCGTTGATAGCCAGATTTAATCTATAATCGAAGTAGGGTGTAGCTTTCTCTTTTCTTGCTACAAAGGAAGTTTCCCCTTCTTTTTTGACTAGAGCTGCCGGATCCACCCCTTCAGGCATACTGATAATTTCTACTCTTACCCCAGCTTCCAGGAGAAGATCGATGCCTCGCAGGGTAGCGGCAACCCCTGCTTTGTCTTGATCATAAGCGATAAAAACCCGGTCAGCATAGCGTTTAATAAGTCGAGCCTGAGAGAAGGTAAGAGAAGTACCCATAGAGGCGACTACATTCTTTATTCCCGCTTCATAAAGAGCTATAACATCGGTATATCCCTCTACCAGAATTATCTCTTCTTCTTTTCTTATGGCTTCTTTACTGAAATTTAAACCATAAAGAACCCTACCTTTATCAAATATAAGGGACTCTGGAGAATTAAGATATTTGGGGAGGCTCTTATCCAACACCCGCCCCCCGAAGCCGCATATCCTTCCTTCAGGGTTAAAAATAGGGAAGATAACTCGCCGCTGAAACCAACTATACCACTCCTCCCCTCTTTGAGAAGGAGCCACCAGCTTCAACTTTCTCAAATCTTTTAGTGAGATTTCTTTGGCTTGAACCAGTTTCAGAAAATCATTGGAAGAAGGAGCCCAGCCCAGGCCAAATTTCTCTATTATTTCCCGTGTAAATCCCCTTTTTTTTAAGTAATCCTGGACCGATTTTCTCTTCCTTAACTCCTGGCGAAAGATTTCAGCTACTATTTCATTGGTTTGATAAAGCTCCTCCCTGATCATACCCCCCTTTTTATCTTTGTCCGAAGTAGAAATAGATATTCCTACTTTTCCTCCCAGCATCTTCACTGCTTCAGGAAAAGATATCTTTTCCCATTTCATAAGAAAGTTAAAGACATTACCTCCTATCCCACAGCCAAAACAATGAAAGAGCTGTTTCTCTGAGGAGACCATAAAAGAAGGGGTCTTCTCCTCATGAAAAGGGCACAAGGCCTTATAGTTTTTCCCTGCTTTTCTCAAAGGTATATATTGTGAAATTATCTCTACAATATCAAGCCGCTCGCCGACCCTCTCAATTAATTCCTCAGAAATAAAAGCTGCCATTTATCCGATATTCCTCATTTATCCCCATTCTCTAGGAACAAAATGATCTTTATAAATATTGAGGGCAAATCGATCCGTCATCCCAGCAATATAATCTACCGCTACCTTTTTTACCCCTTCTTTATCTATATTCTTTCTTAGAGAAGCTGGAAAAAGATGAACTTTATCCACATAAAGACTATAAAGATCGATTACTATCCGGTAAGCTTTTTTTACCTCATCGGATAGGACAGAAGATGAATAAACTTCCTTATACATAAAATCTCTTAGCTCATTGAATGTTTCTAGAATTATCTTACTCATCCTCAGGCAAGGTTTTCCCTCGCTTTCTTTAACTATATCTTGAACTAAGGTATCTATT
>DAOWIY010000052.1 GCA_030640665.1 Clostridia bacterium | reverse complement strand
TGATATTCTCACCATTGGTCAGTATCTAAGACCATCTGAGAAGCACCTTGAGGTGAAAGAATTTATAAAGCCAGAAAAATTCAAAGAATATGAGAAAATAGGTCAATCTCTGGGTTTTTCCTATATAGCCAGCTCTCCTTTCGTAAGGAGTTCTTACCAGGCAAGGCAAGCATACAATACAGCGTATAGCGTTTAGCGTAGAGCGTATAGTGAAAACAAAAACCAAGTCTCTGCATACTTGCTTTTTTTACTCTCGTAGAGGCTTAAGGAGTGTAATGAGATGCAAAATATATCCTTTTTTATTGCCTTAGGAGCAGGATTTCTTTCTTTTCTTTCTCCCTGTGTACTTCCCCTGCTTCCTTCCTATCTTTCTTTTATTAGTGGAATTTCCTTAGATGAACTACTAGCTGGGAAAAAGAGCTCCAGGGTAAGAAGGCTTACTATAATCCATTCTTTGATGTTCATTCTTGGCTTTTCTATAGTTTTTATTCTTCTGGGAGCTTCAGCCAGTCTGGCTGGAAAAATTCTTCTTAAATACCAAGCGTGGATAGCCAGAATAGGAGGAGCTTTTATAGTTCTTCTTGGCCTCCAATTCACAGGGGTAATTAACTTGAATTTCCTTCAAAAAGAAAGAAAATTCCATTTTAGGGAAAAGCCAATAGGATATCTCGGTTCCTCCTTAGTAGGGGTAGCTTTTGCTGCTGGCTGGACTCCCTGCATAGGGCCTATCCTTGCTTCTATCCTCTTTTATGCTTCTACTGCTAATTCTATGCTTTCGGGCATAGCCCTTTTAGGAGTTTACTCAGTGGGTTTTGCCTTGCCCTTTTTCTTCCTTTCTTTGGGTTTGGAAACATTCTTGGAGCGATATAAGAAATTGAAAAGACACCTAAGATGGGTCTCCATAATCAGCGGTCTTTTTTTAATAGGGGTAGGAATTCTTCTGATAACCAATTATTTCTTTATCTTAACGCCTAGTTTCAATTGGTGATTTCCCAATTAGGAAGGATTTTGCCCTTTTATTCCCATACTTGGAATCTCTGTAATCTGCGTGAATCTGTGTCCAAAAAAGAAGCAATGAGGAGAGAGATGAGACTAAGAAAATGGCCTGTAGTAGGAATTATTTCGTTGATAGCTATTTCTTTTCTTTTTATTTATTTATATCTATTGGATATAAAAAAGACGAGAGTAGTAGTAGAAGAAGTGGAGATAAAAGAAGAAGTAAAGGAAGAGGAGAAAGAAGAAAAAGGCTATGAGGCTCTTTTCTTATCCCTTGGCATTCAAAGAATTAATCCTCCTCTAAAGGCAAAGAATTTTACCTTAGAAAATTTAACAGGGTCTAAAGTGAGCCTGGAGGACTTTCAGGATAAAGTAGTTTTTTTAAACTTTTGGGCTATTAGCTGTCCTCCTTGCCGAGCTGAGATGCCCAGTATGGAGATGCTCTGGCAAGTATTTAAAGATAATGAGTTTATTATTCTGGCGGTGAATCTTGGAGAGGGAAAGAATAAAGTAAATTCTTTTATGCAAAAGAACGATTATACTTTTCCCGTGCTTTTAGATTCCAAAGGTAGGGTAGCAAGCATTTATGGAATCGAAGGTATCCCTGCCACTTATCTTCTTTATCCAGAAGGAAGGATAGTAGGTAAAGTCCCAGGACCCAGAAATTGGGCGAATCAAGATGCTTTCGACTTGATAGAATATCTTCTCTCAAAGAAGAAAACAAGCTAAGCCTCAGGAAACGTCCCTCGGCAAACGTATTTAAATTCCTCAAAATAGGGTGTAAAAAAGATGAGGCAGGGTAAAATTAAAAATTTTATTAAGAAGTTAATACGAATTAAGGATTCTCCGCAGAAAATTGCTCGGGGATTTGCTATTGGTGTATTCTGGGGAATTATGCCTACTTTTGGGTTTGCTATAGTCTTTTCTCTGCCCACAGCCATTCTTTTAAAGGGAAATAAATTTGCCGCTGTGGTGGGTACTTTTGTAGCTAATCCCTTGACTGCTCCCTTTTTTTACCCCTTTGAATACAAGATTGGTCAGTTAATTTTGAGGACTGATCCCTTACCTTTTTCCTGGGAGTTCTTCAGTTTGGAGAGTCTGTTGAATTTAGGCAAGTCATTTTTAATAGGAGGAGTTATTTTCGCTATAGGTATGGCACTGTTGACCTATATTCTAGTGTTACAAATTATCGCCAGGTATAGGAGCCGCCATCATTCAACTTAAAATGACAGTTCTCCTTGCCTGGCTTGAGGGCTCTCTTTGCCTAGATATTTATAAAGAAGGTGAGTAGCCGTTCTTCCTTTTGGGGTACGGTTAATAAATCCTTCCTGAACTAAATAAGGCTCATAAACTTCCTCTAAGGTATCAGGCTCCTCATTGACTGCCATAGCTAATGTCTTCAGCCCTACCGGTCCTCCGTTGAATTTGCGGAGAATAGTCTCAAGAATCTTTCTATCCATGCTGTCTAAACCCTTCTCATCTACCTCCAGCATACGAAGAGCTCCTCCGGCTATTTTCTCAGTTATAATTCCTTTTCCCTTTACTTCGGCATAATCTCTTACCCGACGAAGGAGTCTATTTGCGATTCTGGGGGTTCCCCGGGAGCGGCGAGCTATCTCTGAGGCTCCCTTTTCGTTAATTTCTATTTCTAATATGTTGGCAGAGCGAAGAATGATAAGATATAAATCCTCCTCCCTATAAAAATCCAGTCGACTTACTATCCCAAATCTATTGCGTAGAGGAGAGGTAAGAAGTCCAGCCCGGGTAGTTGCTCCAACTAAAGTAAAGTGAGCAAGGGGAAGTTTAACAGAACGGGTGCGAACCCCTTTCCCCAGGATTATATCAACTTCGAAATCTTCCATGGCTGAGTAGAGCACTTCTTCCACTGAAGGAGGGAGGCGATGAATCTCATCTATGAATAATACATCCCCATTTTGAAGTTCTGTGTTGGTGAGAATTCTAGCCATATCCCCTGGTCGATCTATAGCTGAGCCACTGGTAGAGTAGATTCTACCTTTTATCTCGTTAGCAACGATATGAGCCAGGGTTGTCTTTCCTAAACCCGGTGGTCCACAAAGAAGAGTATGGTCTAGACCCTCACCCCGTCCTTTGGCTGCTTGAATAAAGATCTCAAGTTTTTCCTTTATTTTGGATTGCCCGACAAACTCCTCCATCTTCTGAGGACGCAGCGCTAGCTCAAATTTACTCTCTTCTTTCTGTAAGATAGGAGTAGTAACTCTTTCTTCCATCAGTTTTTCCTATTTATACACGATTCAATGCTTCTTTGATCACTCTGGTTAAATCCATCTCCTCTTTGGAGGAACTTATAACCTCTCTTACTGCCTTTCTTGCTTCGTTTTGAGTATATCCTAAAGAGACCAGGGCGGATAAGGCATCTTTTACTAGCTCTTCTTTACCTGGTTCTAGCGGTTCTTCTTCTCCTATTCTTTCTTTGAGTTCCAGGATTAATCTTTGGGCGGTCTTCTTTCCAATACCAGGAATATCAGTTAAGGTAGTTAAATCTCCTCTTTTTATTGCTTTTTTAAGTTCCGAAGAGGAGACTCTGGAGAGCATTCGCAGGGCAGATTTTGGTCCGATCTTAGAAATAGAGATAAGAAGAAGAAAAAAATCTCTTTCTTCTTTGGCGAGAAAGCCATATAAAGCTAATCCATCTTCTCGAAAATGAAGATAGGTATTAATCTTTATCTGGTTTCCCTCTGGAGGAAGGAGATTATAGCTGGATAAGGATAGATTAACCTTATATCCTACTCCTCCTACATCTACAACTATAAAGGTGGGAGACTTATATCGGAGATTTCCTTCTAGATAATCAATCATTTTTTCGTATCTCGTTTACTTATATACTGTAATAGCTATATCAGGACAGACAAGTGCACAGATAGCACATCCTGTACACTTTTCCTCACCGGTAAAAACTGCTGGGTGATAACCCTTGTTGTTAAAGTCAGAGTTAAGGTGGATTAAATTTTTAGGGCAGAATTTAACACAAAAACCACATCCTTTACACCTCTGGGCATCAATCTCGATTCTAGGCATTTTTTTCTGCTAATCTTTCTTGAGTTTTTACGTTATCATAGAAATAGGGCGAAGTCAAGAAAAAGTTAGTTGTCCTGATGTTGGTTGCAGCTTAATTAATGTAAAATTTGACTTTTGGAGGAAAATGGCTATTATAGTCTATAAGATAATAGTTAAGGTAAATATTCGGTAAACTACGTCATTGCGAATCAAGGTACTTCACTGAATACTTACTGAAATACTCCTTAAAAGGAGGAATGGATGTTTAAGAGAACCTCGTATTTGCTGGTAATTCTTGGTTTTTTGGGCTTGCTGGTGAGTGTAGTCCTTACCCCTAAAAGTATAATGGCGGAGGTAGTAGTGGAAGATATGGTTTATATTCCAGCAGGAGAGTTCATTATGGGAAGTCCCTCTGGGGAAGGAAATAGCAACGAATATCCTCCGCACAAAGTCTATCTTGACGCCTTTTACATTGATAAATATGAAGTTACCAATGAAGATTACACCAGGTTCCTTAATGAGAAAGGAAACCAGGAAGAAGAAGGAGCTCTTTGGTTAGATATTGAGAGTTCGGTCTGTCCTATTGAAAAGCGAGAGGGAAAATACCAGGCCAAAAGTGGGTATGAAAAACACCCCGTAGGGGGGGTGACCTGGTATGGAGCAAGGGCTTATGCAAAGTGGCGGGGTTGTCGCCTTCCTACCGAGGCAGAGTGGGAAAAAGCTAGCCGGGGAGGCTTGGTGGGAAAGAGGTATCCCTGGGGAGATAAAGATCTCGATGGTAGCCAATGTAATTTTGCGGATAAAAACTTGAACTCTTCTTGGTGTGATAAAGTTGCTGATGATGGCTATGGTTCTACAGCTCCTGTAGGCTCCTATCCTCCTAATGGCTGTGGTCTCTATGATATGGCGGGAAATATTTACGAATGGGTGAATGATTGGCATGATGAAAACTACTACCAAAAGGGTCGTCTTTATAATCCTCAGGGGCCAGATACTGGCTTTTATCGGGTCATCCGCGGTGGTAGTTGGTTCAATACTGCCTGGAACCTTCGTTGTGCTAATCGGTACTACTGTACGTCTGATTTTACAATGAACATTTTTGGCTTTCGCTGCGCTAAGTCTTCTTAGGATAAATCCGACCGCTACTTATCCTAGTCCTCCAACCAGTTCTCCCCTTAATTCTTTTCGCATCCTCTCGCTCTTCATAGTCAGATATGCTAAATTCTCTTTTCTTATTATTTCTAGATGTGGAGAAGGCTTTAGAGCAAGAATTTGTTTCTTTATTTTCTCCTCTAGAGCCTCTGGCCATGTTTCCACCAGCCTTAAGAGTCTCTTTTTTCCCTCCTCATAAAAAACCTTAGCCAGTACCTCAAGAGGCAGGGTATGTGGTGAGATACAGGCAATTTCTGCTGCCTTTAAAGCATAAACATTACCATTAAAGGAGATAGCTACACCACCTTCTTGGTTTGTCAGGTTTAGAGCCTCTACATCGGTGATACTATCCCCTATATACATTACCTCGGCAAGTTTTCCTTCCCTCTTTTTAAGAGAGTTAAGGAGGGCTTTAGCTTTCTCTTTTCCTCCCAGGGGGTTAACCTCTTTTAATATTTTACCGCACTGCATAGAAGGAATCTCTTCCCAGAAGATCTCGTCCAATCTTTTTATTGTTTTCTTCGCTTTCAGGGATAGATCTTTCTCCTTCCTAACTTTGGAAAGGTTTATTTGAGGTAACTCAAGTATCTCTTCCAGCCACTCTTTTAATCTTTTTATCTCTCTCGGCGGTATCTGGTATCTATCTAAATCAAGCTTCGTATAATAAGTATTTTCTTGGGGAAAGTCTATAAAGCTGCATAATGCTTCTATATAGGGTTGGTAGCTTGTACTGATGATAAAAGTGGGCATCTTTTTTTTAAGGTAAGAGAGCATTTCCTTTGCTCCGGGAACGAGAAGAAGGTGACTCAGAGAATAATCCTTTATTTGCTTATTGGTGGCTCCATAAGCTTTTAGGAAAGGAAGGATGAGACTTAAGGTGGTACCAGCCTTATACCCTTTTCTTCTGACAATATCGGCAAGAAAATCATCATATCTGCTTACCAGTGAGAAGAATTTCTCTCCTTTGGGTAGAAAATACTGTGAAATTTCCAGGGCATTGTCATTTTTGGTTATAGGACCCTCGCAATCCAGATTAACCTGTCTCATTTTCTATTTCCTTGTTCAAGCAGTAGGCATTGATTGCCCGAGCTCCCCTCATAACTTCTTTTATTCTGATTTTTTCCTCTGAGAGTGCCTTAAGAGTACGAACGATTAAAGGAAGCTCTCGCCTCACTCCCTCTTTCCTGATTTCTTTAAAAAGAGGCTCTTTTTCTTTTTCCTCTTTTTTAATCTCCTCTAAGGTTTTTCTCCCTGACTTCTTCTCCATATTTTCCCAGAGAGAATCAAACTTTTCTCCTCTTATAGAAAAGGTGACATAAGTTAAGGCAGGTCCAGCATCAAGCTCTGGAGTAACAAGGTGCATCATCACTCCTGTTCGGTTAGCTCTTTGTCTAATTAATTCCCATATAACTTCCTGCCAGGTGCCCTTGGGGCCACCAGGGCGAGCTGGATGAAGGTTTATCATAGGGTACTTTTGGCATAAATCTTTTCCTATAATGAGCATATAACCTGCCAGAGTGATAAAATCTACATCGAATTCATCAATTCTTTTTGCTACTTCCTTATGATAGAGATTACGCCAATCTTCGATTAATTCAACGTCTCCTGCATCTTTTGCCTTAAATCCTTTTTTTCTCATTTCGGGCTTAAATCTTCGAGAAGAGAAAGAGACCAGATGAATTCCTAGTTCTTCTACCAGACTTAAAAAAGAATCGCTTTCCTTGTTTTCTCCCTTAACTCTATTACTGAAAACAAAGGAGATTTCCAGGTTAGGTAATTTTCCTTCTCTGATATCGTCATAGACCACTTTCAAGAGGCTGCGAGCGGCTTCATCTCTTCCGCTAGAAAACCAACCAATCTTATAGGTTTTGTTCATTGCTTTCCCTCTCTGGATAAGAGTCTCGTCCATATCCTTTTATGCTTTGAGCGGCTGCTTTGGTAGCTAACCTTGCACATTTAGATAAAGATAATTTTTTCAGGAGACCAGCCAAAAATCCTGCTGCGTAGACATCTCCTGCTCCTGTTGTATCTACTGCCTCTACCTTTTCTGGAGGAACTTCAAATTCTTCTTTTCTGGATAAAAGATAAGATCCTTTCTCTCCCAGTGTGCAAGCGATAACTTCTATCCCATAGTTGAGTAGCGCCTTGGCTCCTTCTTTGTAATCTTTGCCCGTTAAAATTTCTCCCTCTTTTTGAGAGAGAAAAAGAATAAAAGTATGTTCTAGAATAGGGGTAAGCTCTTCTAATCCTTTTGTGGCATGGGGCTCTCCCGGATTAAAGCTTATTTTAGCTTTAGTTTCGCTGGCTATTTGCTTCTGGGCTTCAAAAGGTATCTTTCCTAAAAAGGAGCTCATATGCAAAAATTCAGCCTCGTTGATGTAATCAGTATCTAGCTCGGAAAAAACGAGAGTATCATTAGCATTAGGAAGGACTATAATACTTCTGTCTTTACTTTTACCTAGCAGAACAAGGCATACTCCACTTTTCTTATCTCGTTTGACCTTATGGGTATCTACCCCTATTTTGTTTAAATCCTCCAGCAAAAAGTTTCCCTCCTCGTCTTTTCCTACTTTTCCCAGATAGCCGCAGGAAAAGCCCATCTTAGCCAGGGCATAGATAGTATTAGCCGCTGAGCCTCCTCCGCTTTTTGCCCTTAGTTTCCCTTTATTTTTTAAAAGCTCTAAAAGACC
>DAOWIY010000065.1 GCA_030640665.1 Clostridia bacterium | reverse complement strand
TCTTGAGCCATCAATCATAACGGAGTCATATTTAAGCTCAAGAGCCCCTTGTATAAGATGTTCCCAGTCCACCTTTTCCCCATCCTCGTCAATCACAGGGATATGATCTAAATGCAAGCGAGTAAATATTCGCTCTCCCAGAGCATAATATTTTTTGGCCACTTCTTGGAAACTGCCCGCCCCAAATTTCTCCACATCTGGCCGAGCAACCCCTAGGAACCCGAAAGTACGATGTTCTCTAAGACTCTCCACAATAGGCTTTATCATAGGTATATAGGCAACATTAAAGGCAGGAATCAAAATTCCTTGTCTGTATGCTTGCTTCATAATCTCACTCAGCGGCGTTTTTTCTCCAATCATCAAATCTTCTCCTTTTCTATGCCACAGCCGCACCCCTGATTCTATGATTTAAACTCTTTAAAGTAGGGTAGATATCCTTATAAATCTGGAACTTTTCCTCATATATTCTCGTTTTTTCCTCTTGAGGATAGAAAACCTCCTTTGTCTTTACTGTGGCCTCCACCGCCTCTTCAATAGAACTATATTCTCCTGTTGCTACTCCAGCCAGTATAGCTGCACCCAGAGAAGCCGCCTCAGAAACCTTCAGAGAAACCATTTTTTTACCATAAAGGTCGGCTTTAAGCTGCAGCCATTTCCTTGACTTTGCCCCTCCACCAATAGCTCTAAGCTCGTTCACAGGTATACCTATTTCTTCTAAAAGAGATAAGTTATATTTCATCTCAAAGGAAATCCCTTCTAATATAGCCTTAATTAACTCAGCTTTGCTTGTATTTAAAGATAATCCCAGGATAGCTCCACTGGAATTAGTGTCCATATATGGAGTTCCTGTAGTGGTGAAATGAGGAAGAAGGTAAAGAGAAGAGGGCTCAGGAGTAGCCTCATTGATAAGGATAGAATAAACATCTTTTCCCGTTTTTTTAGCTTTTTCTTTTTCCTCTTTCCCTAAAGTATTCCTGAACCATTTAAGTAAAGAGCCTCCGGTAAAGTTAAAGGCTAAAGTAATATAGAATTGGGGAACTGTGTGGGGATAGCAGGCAAAGTTATTTTCCAGCATCTTTTTATTAAGATGAGGTTCTTTAAAGATGGAGGCGATGCAGTCCACCGTTCCGATAGCTTCCATAGCTACTCCTTCCTCTTTTACCCCTGCCCCTAAAGCTCCGCAAGGCTGGTCATGCCCTCCAGTAACTACAGTAACTCTGGAGGGAAGAGATAAACTATTAGCTATCCTTTGAGGTATTTCTCCCACTACGGTTCCCGAAGGAACAACTTCCGCCAGTAAGGAGGGATCTATATCTGCCCGGGATAAAATTTCCTCAGACCATCTCTTTTTAAGAATATCGAAGACCATTGTGCGACTGGCTAAGGAATAATCAATAGTAGGAGAAAGGCCCAACTTATAAATAAGAAGGTCCCCACAACATAAAAACTTCCAGGTTTTGCTGTAAATATGAGGAGAGTTTTCCTTCAGCCACATAATCTTATTCAGAGAGAACATAGAGTGAAGAGGCATGCCCGTGATCTTCATAATTCTTTCTTTCCCCAGAGCTTTTTCCCACCATTGAACGAACTTCTCTCCCCGGTTATCAAAACTGACAGGGCTGTTGCTGAGCAGATTCCCCTTCTTGTCTACAGGAACGAAAGCCTCTCCTTGAGTTGATATAGAAAGAGCTCTCACAGAGTCTCTCTTAACCTGACTAGAAGCCTCACGGATACTCTCTTTTATTTTTTCTAAAACCAACCTCATATCTAGTTCTATCCAGCCAGGCTGAGGATGAAGAAGAGGATATTCTCGATAAGCCGCCGATAATACCTTTCCCTCTATATCAAACACCACCGCTTTGCATCCTGTGGTTCCCACATCCAAACCCAATAAGCTCATAAGGACTCCTTCCTTAAAAATATCTGGGAGCTTTTCCTCTCAAGGTTTTATAACAACCTTTAAAGCGCCTTCTTCTCTGTCTAGCATCTTTTCCATTGCCTCTCCTATTTTTTCTAAGGGAAAAATATGAGTAACTATTTTATCCATAGATACTTTTCCACTTACAATTAGTCTTAGAGCTTCCTCAAATTGTGCTCTATTAGAGGCAAAGACTCCATAAATAGAGACTTCTTTATAATGAATAATATTTCCATCTAATTTTAAAGTAGAATTTTCTTTGGGAAACCCGGCAAAAAAGCTTAATCTACCCTTCATAGCCATGGCTTTTAAAAGATCTTCAGCTACTTTATTTACCGAGCAGGCAACTATTCCCACATCGGCTCCCTCACCATCAGTTAAATCTAATATTGCCTCTACCAAATCAGTATCT
>DAOWIY010000049.1 GCA_030640665.1 Clostridia bacterium | reverse complement strand
GATGCCATTGCTCATAATGTGAGAACCATAAAAGGAGTAGTTGGCAGAAATCCCCAAATCATTGCTGTAGTTAAAGCAAATGGTTATGGCCACGGGGCAGTTGAGGTATCACAGGTAGCCCTAGAAAATGGTGTTGCCATATTGGCGGTAGGTGTTGTTGAGGAAGGAATAATATTGCGTAAAGCTGGTATCAAAGCCCCCATCTTAATCTGTGGACTTACCCTTGAGGACCAATTAAAACCTCTTCTCTCCTATAACCTCACTCCTACTATATGTGACCTTCAAATACTAGAAGCATTATCTAAAGTAGCAGGAGAGAATGGAAAAACGGTTGGAATTCATATAAAAATTGATACAGGTATGGGGCGATTAGGCGTCTCACCACCTAAAACTCTAAATTTTGTTAAAAAAATAAGCAAGATGAGAAATATAAAGATTGAGGGTATCTTCACTCACCTTGCTGCTGCCAATGAAAAGGATGGAATTTATACAAGGATGCAGTTTGATGAATACAAAAAAGCATTGCTTGAGTTAGAAAAAGAGGGGATAAATATTCCTCTTAAGCATATAGCAAATAGTGCAGCTATTCTGAATTCATCTTCTATGTATCTAGATGCAGTGAGGCCAGGCATAATCCTCTATGGATTGTTTCCCTCACCTAAGAGTGAGCGGACAGTGGAATTGAAGCCAGCGACAGAATTTAAGACTAAAATTATTTTTCTAAAAAAGGTTTCCCCTGGCAAAAGTATAGGATATGGAAGAACTTATATTACAACTAAACCTACTAAAGTGGCTACCTTACCGGTAGGATATGCAGACGGGTATTCCAGGCTTCTCTCTAATAAGGGAGAGGTTTTGGTGAGAGGACAGCGAGCTCCAATAATTGGAAGGATTTGTATGGATCTATGCATGATAGATGTAACCCACATTCCCGAAGTTCAAATTGGCGATGAGGTTATTCTCTGGGGAAGACAGGGATCGGAAATAATATGGGTTGAGGAAATAGCCGAAAAAATTGGAAGTATTGTTTATGAAGTTATCTGCATGGTTGATAAAGAACGAGTACCCAGGGTTTTCATAAAGGATGGGAAACCATTTAAGGTAAAATCCCTGGTGGGAGATAATATGCTTTGTTAACTCACCGCTTCAAAGGCATTTTTGATCAACCGAACATCTTTAACTCTATCCTCATTCACCAAAATACTCACTACATCAAAACGGCAATTTTTGTTTTTTATTTTATGGTAGGCAAGGTAACCTAGAGCCAATTTGGTTAGTCGGCGCCTCTTATCATAAGAAAGAGCTTCTTCGGGCAAGCCAAAATCAGTACTTCGGCGGGTTTTTACTTCTATAAATACTATACTCTTTCCCTCTCGCGCTACTATATCCACCTCCCCCATCCTGGCCTGATAATTTCTTTCTATAATCTGGTAACCCTGTTTCTTCAGGAAATTAGCAGCTACCTCTTCTCCCCTATTCCCTAGCTCCTTTCTTTTCAGCATTAATGTGAAAATCCCCTTATGATCTTTATTCGCCAGGGAGGCCAATAACGAAGAAATGCTTCTCCTACGATATTCTCGGCAGGAACAAACCCCCAAAAACGGCTATCCCAACTATCATCTCTATTATCACCCATCATAAATAGATAATCAGGAGGAACTTTTATTGGTCCATATTGATCACTAATGTAATTCCGCTTGTACAAGGGATCTTTACAGATCAAGGGATTTTTATGGACAACGTAAGGTTCATTTAAGAGCTTCCCATTAACGTAGACCTTCTTATCCCTTACGTCAATTTCATCACCGGGCAGTCCAATGGCTCTTTTAATATAATTTTTGCTAGGATCGAGGGGAAATTTAAAGATAATTACATCTCCTCGCTTTACATTATTTATACCGTAGAAAAGCTTGTAGGCTGAAATACGATCCCCTCTGTAGAAATTTGGTTCCATAGAGCCGGAAGGAATCCAGAAACTTTGTACTACAAAAATAATTATTACAAAAGCTATAAAAAAAGCAATAACCGCACTTTCAACCGTTTCTTTAAGCCAGGATAAGACTTTTTCTCTTTTCATCTCTTGGTTTTACCTCTTAAATAGGATAGATTGGCTCTTCTTACCCTTCCTTGCTTGATGACCTCTATTTTTTTAATCAATGGTGAATGCAAAGGGAACACTCTTTCCACTCCTATGCCAAAGGAGGTCTTCCTCACCGTAAAGGTCTCTCTCGTCTTTCCTCCTCTTCTCCGCAGAACTACTCCTTCAAATATCTGAGCCCTTTTTCTCTTTTCCTCATGAATGCTAAGATACACAGCCACTGTATCTCCTACACGGAATCCTGCGATGTCCTTTTTCATTGCTTCTGCTTCTATTTTTTTTATTTTAGCCTGCATTTTATTTTAACCTCTTAATCTCCTCTAGCAACCTTTCATTTTCTCGGTTAAGCTTGAGAGTTTCCAATAAATCAGGGCGTTTCCTTAGAGTAGCTTCTAACATCTTTTTTCTTCGCCACTCTTTAACCTTTTGGTGATTGCCGGACAAAAGCACCGAAGGTACCTTCCATCCTCTGAAGTCAGATGGTCTGGTATATTGAGGATAATCCAAGAGACCTTTATAAAAGGAATCCTCACGGGCAGAGTCTTCAGATCCGAGGACTCCCGGAAGCATTCTGGCTACCGCATCTACCACAACCATAGCTGCAAGCTCTCCTCCTGTAAGAACATAGTCACCTAGGGATATTTCCTCATCTACCAGATGTTCTCTCACTCTCTCATCAACACCTTCATAATGTCCGCATATAAAAATCAAGACTCTTTCCTTGGCTAACTCCTTAACTTTTTCCTGATTGAGGGGTCTGCCCTGTGGAGATAGGAGAATGACTCTAGAAGAAGAATCAATCTCTTCTTTGATCTTTTCCACCGCTTCAAAAAGAGGCCGCGGCTTCATAACCATACCTGCTCCCCCTCCATAGGGAGCATCATCTACGGTTCTGTGTTTATCATGGGTAAATTGACGCAAATCATGAAGTTTAATCTTCAAAATCCCCTTCTCCTTCGCTCTTTTAATCATACTCTCATTAAAGGGATTCTTAAACATGGAAGGAAACAAAGTAATAATATCAACACGCATCCTAAATGCTTATGCCTCTTCCTCTAAAATCTCCACCATTACTCTCTTTTTTAACTTGGCTGCTGCTGCGCCTACAATCGTCCGCAGAGCATTAGCTACTCTACCTCCCTTCCCTATCACCTTACCCATATCTGCCTTAGCTACAGAGATTTCCAATAGAATAATCTTCTCCGCTTTTATCTCCTGTACCTTCACCTCATCCGGAAAATCCACTACGTGTTTGACGATGTACTCTACTAGCTCCCGCATTTCAACCTCCTTTTAGTGTTTAGTAATCAGGTCCAGTCTCGAATTTCCAGCTGTAAGCGATAAGAATTGACCTGTTAGCCAGTTTGCCCGCTGGTTCACCATGAGCCGATAACCGTTGTTTGGTCAATGAACTACGAACTCATAACTACGAACTAATTAGGATAAGTCATCTGAGGAAAGGATAGAAAAATTTAGGAGTAACTTTTTAACCGAATTAGTAAGTTGAGCTCCCTTATTAACCCAATCCAAAATCTTTTCCTTATTTTCCTTATTTATACCTACTTTTTTCTCTCGTGGGTCATACCATCCTAATCTATCAATAAACTTTCCCTTTGATGGACAACGAGAATCTGCTACTACTATACGATAAAAAGGAACCTTTTTGGCTCCTACTCTTCTTAGTTGTATCTTTGTTGCCACCCTTATCTCCTTTCTAGGTATTCTTCAATCTAAGTATCGCTTCTTTCGGCTCAGATGCGTCAAAGATAGTCGTTCCTGCTACTAAAGTGGAACTTCCTGCTTTTATAGCCTGCCCCGCTGTATCTTGATTAATTCCTCCATCTACTTCGATTTCAAGAGAAACTCCCTGCTCCTTAGCCATTCGCCGAAGGCTTTTTATCTTTGGTAGAACAGAGAAAAGAAAATCCTGAGCTCCAAAACCAGGATTAACTGTCATAGCCAGAACTAAATCTAGCTGAGAGAGAATATATTCTAATCCGCAAAGGGAAGTAGCAGGATTCAAAGCTATGCCAACTCTCTTCCCCTCCTTTTTAATAAGAGTAATCAATCGATCCAGGTGATGAGAAGTTTCTGCATGAATAATAATTAAATCACCACCGGCTCTGGCAAAGGGAATAATCCACTCCCCGGGATTTTCTACCATCAAATGAATCTCAAAAGGCAGATTAACTTTTTCTCTTAGAGAAGCAACCACCTGTGGGCCAAAGGTTATATTGGGGACAAAATGTCCGTCCATTATATCAAAATGAAGACTATCTGCCTCTTTTTCTACTTTTTTTGTCTCTTCATAAAGACAGCTAAAATCAGCCGCCAGTAGTGAAGCTGCTATCTTTACCATTTACTCCTCAACTTTCTCTGTCTTGACTAATTCGCCATCTACGTAGATTCTGATCTCTCCTCTCCCTACTACTTTAGAAATAATCCTTACTTTCTCCCCTGCCTGCCTCTCTCCATAATCTATAGTTCTTCTTCCCTGATTATCCACGATCACCACACTAACTCTCTTCTTGGTCAGTCCCAGAGGAACCTCCACCAAAGTTGGTATCCATCTTACCTTTGGAGAAAAGGATTGTTTTTCCTTATAAAAAGTACTCACTACCAACTCAATGGAAGTTTCGCAGTCCACCCGAGTTCCGGGCAAGGGAACCTGAGAAAGAATCACTCCTTCCTCTCCCGAAGAAGGAGATTCTTTTATTTTCCCGATTTTCAAAGACAATTTCTCAAAAATATCTTTCGCCTCCTCAATTTTTCTTCCCATAAACTCAGGCATATAAAATCCTGGATTCCTTTTCCCTAAGCTCACTAAAACATTTATACCATCCTCGGTATTTATCTCGGTTTGAGGAGAAGGACCCTGAGAGATAATCTCATCTTGAGGAAATCTAGCATAGGTATAACTTGTATTTCCAAAGTTTAACCCCCTCTGGGAGAGATATATCTTCGCTTCTCTTACTTTTTTTTCTATGAGAGAAGGTACCACTGCTGTCCTTATCCCCTCACTTATGAACACCTTGATTTCTCTATTTCTACGTACCTTGGTTCCTGGAGAGGGAAACTGAGAAATAATAACTCCTTGAGGAATTTGAGGCTCGTATCTCTTACCAATCATCTTTAAAGCTAGACCTTGCTCACTCACCAGAATAAGCGCTTCCTTCACATCTTTACCTGTAATGGAAGGAACTTCTATCTTCTGTGGAGGTACTAATATCCTTAATGTCAAAAGAGCTACTCCTAGAAATACTCCTACCAGACAAATAAATATCCCTAACACTCTTAGTAAATACTTTAACCACCGGAGCAACTTACTCCTCTAGCCCCTTTTTGGCTTTCTTCACCAATTCCTGAAATTCAGAAGGATTATTAACAGCTAACTCCGAAAGAATTTGTCTATTTAGGCCAATGTTAGCTTTTTTTAGTCCCCTTATAAAAAGACTGTAAGGAAGTCCATCCTTACGAGTGGCTGCATTAATTCTTGCAATCCAAAGCCTTCTAAAATCTCTCTTTCTCCTTTTTCTACCCCTATAACTTGCAGAAAGTGCTTTCTTTAAAGCCTCGCTAGCCAGGGTATAAAGTTTACTTCTTCCCTCTCTATATCCCTTAGCTAGTCTCAAAATTTTTTTTCTCTTCTTAGTATGGATTACACCTCTTTTTACTCTGGTCATTAAATACCCCTCTTAAATCGTATATAGTATATCGTATATCGTTTGATAACTATTCAAGAACTAAACGGGGATTAACTTCTTAATTCTTTTTGCGTCTCCTTTATTTAACAAAACACCCTTCCTCAAAGTTCTTTTCTTTTTAGAAGATTTCTTTTCCTTTAAGTGTCCAGTATAAGCCCTGCTTCTTTTTAACTTCCCTTTTTTAGTCTTTTTAAATCGTTTCATCGACCCTCTATGGCTTCTAATTTTCGGCATTCCCTTCTCCCAACGGCTATTTACTCACTTTAGGTATCAAATATTGCTCTATTGTTCTACTGCTTATAACTGGAACAGACTCAGCCTTTCCTATCCCTTCTATTTTCCCAATCACTCGTTCCAGAACGGCCTTTCCCCGCTCTTTATAAATCATCTCTCTTCCCTTAAACCTGAGAAAGAGTTTTACCCTATGCCCTTCCTTCAAGAATTCACATACTTTTCTTACTTTTACCTCAAAATCATGCTCTCCAATCCTACAGCTTAACCTTACTTCCTTTAAAGCATTGGTCGAATGCTTTTTCTTTGCCTTCTTCCTCCGCTTTTCTTGTTGATACTTAAACTTTCCATAATCCAGAATTCGACAGACAGGAGGATCAGCCTCAGGAGCTACCTCTACCAAATCCTCCCCTTTTTCTTGGGCAATTTTTAAAGCTTTTTCCGAGGGGAAAATTCCTACTTGCCCCCCCCCTTCATCGATAAGCCTTACTTCCTTCGCTCTTATTTGCTCATTTACTCTAATTTTAGCCTCCGTCTTTTTCATTCATCTGGTTTATCTGGTTCACCTCGTTGGTAGCGGTGCAATTTATGGCTGAATAGCCAGAGCTATTTTGGCTAAATAACAAAGTTATTTACCCGAGCATATTGGGCTCAGGAGATTCCCGAGCATACTGACACAGGAAATGGCTAAATAACTAAAAGTTATTTACCCGAGCATATTAAGGCAGGAAATACCCGAGCATATTAACTTAGGAAACGTCCTTCGGTACATGTATAACTACAAAAAAATGTAAAGGAAAGGGAGATCAATGCAGAATATAAGACCTGTATGGTTGGAGATTAATCTTGATGCCATTGCTCATAATGTGAGAACCATAAAAGAAATAGTTGGCAGAAATACCCAAATCATTGCTGTAGTTAAAGCAAATGCTTATGGACACGGGGCAGTTGAGGTATCACAGGTAGCCCTGGAAAATGGTGTTGCCATATTGGCGGTAGGTGTTGTTGAGGAAGGAATAATATTGCGTAAAGCTGGTATCAAAGCCCCCATCTTAATCTGTGGACTTACCCTTGAGGACCAATTAGAACCTCTTCT
>DAOWIY010000007.1 GCA_030640665.1 Clostridia bacterium | reverse complement strand
CTTCTGCATACTTTCTTCGTACTCTAAAGACTTGGAAGTAGCAGGGAGAATGTTCTGTGACATTCTGGATCCGGACGGAAACCCTTATCTGGAGGATCCTCGCTATGTATTAAAAAGGAATCTAAAAAGAGCATCTGATATGGGATACACCTTTTATATAGGACCGGAGCTGGAGTATTTCTACTTCCACTCCTCCCAACCACCACTCAAAGGAGTAGACGAAGGAGGATACTTTGACTTTACTCCACGGGATGTAGCTAGTGATCTACGCAAAGAGACAGTAATCACCCTTAAAAATATGGGCATAGAAGTAGAGTGTTCTCACCATGAGGTAGCACCTAGCCAACATGAAATTGATTTAAGATATACCGATGCCCTAACCATGGCTGATAATACTATGACCTATCGTCTGATAGTTAAGGAAATTGCTCTAAGAAATAATCTTCATGCTACCTTTATGCCTAAACCTCTCTTTGGAGAAAATGGCAGTGGTATGCACACTCACCAATCCCTCTTTAAGGACAAAGTAAATGACTTTTTCGATCCCAAAGACCCTTACCATCTCTCAAAAGTAGCTAAAAGATATATCGCTGGTTTGCTAAGACATGCCTCTGAATTCACCTTAATCACCAATCAATGGGTTAACTCCTATAAAAGGCTGGTTCCTGGATATGAGGCTCCTGTATATCTTTCCTGGGCATTAAAAAATAGATCGGACCTGATCAGGGTGCCAGTATATAGACCGGGCAAGGAGGAAGCTACCCGAATAGAGTTGAGATCTCCAGACCCCGCCTGTAACCCTTACCTTGCTTTTGCCGTAATGCTCTCCGCAGGACTAGAAGGAATAGAGAAAGAATATGATTTTGTGGAACCTGTAAAAGCAAATGTCTATAAGATGAGCGAAGAGGAAAGAGAAGCCGCAGGAATTAGACAACTCCCAGAAAATCTCTGGGAAGCCATAAAAATAGCAGAAAAAAGTGACTGGTTAAAGAAAACCTTAGGCGAACGTCTTTTCTTCAAGCTTATAGAAAATAAGAAAATAGAGTGGCAGAATTATCGTTCTCAAGTCACCTCCTATGAACTAGAACAATACCTTCCTGTTCTTTAGGACAAAAAAGGAAAAAAGTAGCCTGTCCCCTTTTTAATACGAGATATAGATGAAGAAATTTAAAGCAGGATTTGTCACCCTTATAGGGAAACCCAATGTGGGAAAGTCAACATTGGTCAACCAACTGGTGGGAGAAAAGATTGCCATCACCTCTACCCGACCTCAAACAACACGAAATATTATTCAGGGAATAGTCACTTTTGACGAAGCTCAGCTGATTTTTCTGGATACACCAGGTATAATCAATCTTACCCAGACTAAAACTCTTATAGATCAACATACGATAGAAGAAGCACTTAAAAGTTTAGAAGGTGTAGATTTGGTCTCGGTGATGGTAGAGCCTACCCCTATATCTGAGGAAGATAAATTTATTTTAGAAAATTTAAAAAAGATAAAAAAACCAGTTTTTCTAGTTATCAATAAAATAGACGAAATTAAGGACTTACCACTGGAGTCTTTAAAAAAGGAATATCTAAATCTTTTTCCATTTACTCGGATCATCCCTATCTCAGCCAAAAAAGGAACCAACCTTTCTATCCTTGTAGGAGAAATGATTCAGTATCTTCCTTCCCATCCAGCTTATTATTCCTCGGATTTAATCACCGACCAGCCTGAGCGTGTCCTGGTGGCAGAGTTAATCAGAGAAAAAATATTTATTCTTACCCGGCAAGAGATACCTTATTCAGTGATACTTAAGGTAGAGCAATTTGAAGAAAGAAAGAAAGATCTAATCTATATCCGAGCAATCATTTATGTAGAACACAATTCTCAAAAAGGGATACTTATCGGTAAATCAGGGAAGATGATAAAAGATATTGGCAAGTTAGCCCGAAAAGATATAGAGAAGCACCTTGGCTGCCAGATTTATCTAGACCTGTGGGTAGGAGTAAAAAAGAATTGGCGCAAAGACAAAAAATCTTTAAAGGAAATGGGATATAGGCTGTAAGTCTCGTATCTCATCGGTTAATTGGCTAAATGGTTAATTACTCACCGCTCACCAATTAACCACTTACGAGTCACTATACGCTACCCGCTAAACGCTATACGCTATTTTTTTTCCACCCCCCATATTTTTTAAAATACTCTGTTAATCCTCCTGCCTCAATAATATCCAGAACAAAGGAAGGAAAAGGTTTGATAGCAAGAGATAAGTTTTTCTTCGTAATGAAAACTTTTCCCTTGGCTAAATCCACCACCAACTCATTCCCTTGCTCAATATTTTCTGTATCAGTCTGAATAATAGGAAGTCCTACATTGAGAGCATTCCGGTAAAAGATACGGGCAAACGATTTTGCCAGAACTGCTCCTATACGGGCATATTTAATAGCTAAAGGCGCCTGCTCCCGCGAGGAACCGCAGCCAAAATTCTCTCCGGCTACAATAAAATCCCCTGGCGAGAGGTGCTCATAAAAATGGGGATTAAGATCTTCTAGTAGATGTCGAGCTAACTCTTCATTATCCAGGGTTTTAAATTTATATCGCCCGGAGATAATATAATCAGTATTTATATCATGGCCAAACTTGTGTGCCTTGCCCTGCAAGACTTTTTTGTCCTGAGACATTTTCACAGATACCTCCTCGGATCAGCAATCTTACCTTCCACTGCTGAAGCAGCTACCGTAGCCGGTGATGCCAGGTAAATGAAAGCATCAGGATTACCCATTCTTCCTTTGAAATTCCTGTTGGCTGTAGAGATAACATTTTCGCCCTTAGAAGGAACTCCATTATGTGTTCCTACGCAGCATCCGCAGCCAGGTGTAACCAGAACCGCTCCCGCTTCTATTAAAGTCTTAAGAATTCCCTCTTTTATTGCCTCTAGATAAATTCTTCTTGAAGCAGGAGCTACAATAAAACGAACTTCTGGATGTATACTTCTATTCTTCAAAATACTTGCCGCTATCTTCAAATCCTCCAGCCTTCCGTTGGTGCAGGTCCCTAAAAAAGCCTGCTGGATAGAAATCCCTTCTACTTCCTCTACAGAAACAACATTATCCACTGTATGTGGCCTGGCCACCTGAGGAACAAGCCGGGAGACTTCGTATTCCAGCACTTTTTTATATTGGGCATCTTTATCCGGCTCTACAAAACGAAAATTTTTCTTCGAATGCTCACTCAGCCACTTTTTAGTTTTCTCATCCCCTTGTATTAAGCCTACTTTTGCCCCCATTTCCACAGCCATATTGCATATGGTAAATCTTGCCTCTACACTTAGATTTTGAACAACCTCTCCACCGAACTCTATAGATTCATAAACTGCCCCCCGGGCACCAATCTTTCCTGCCAGATAAAGAGCAATATCCTTGGCGTAGACGCCTGTAGAGAGCTCACCCTCAAAAGAGACCTTTATGCTCTGGGGAACCCTGAACCACAGTTTGCCTGAAGCCATGACAGCAGCCAGATCAGTAGAGCCAACTCCGGTGGAAAAAAGATTCAAAGCTCCATAAGTACAGGTGTGAGAATCAGCCCCCACTACTAGATCTCCCGCTGCCACCCATCCCTGCTCAACGACCAACTGATGACAAACGCCCTCCCCTGCATCATAAAGTCTTATCCCTTGTTTCTTAGCAAAATCTCGCATTAAACTATGAAGAGAAGAGACCTCCTTATTAGGAGAAGGGGCATTATGATCAATAAAGAAAGCTAACTTTTCCCCATCAAAGACTTCTTTCTTACCCATTTTATCAAAGGCTTTAATAGCCAGAGGGGCAGTTCCATCCTGAGCCATAGCAAAATCAAGCTCACAGATAACTATATCCCCTGCTTGTACATCCCTCCCAGAATGAGAAGAAAAAATCTTCTCTGCAATTGTCTTTCCCATTTATTTCCCTTTAATTAAAAAATGCCTATCCTTTAAACAACCTCTTGGCTACTTCTATTTCCAATTCATCCTTCAAAGAAGAAAAAAAGCTGGAGAAGGTACAGTTTACCTGCATTCCTTCTTTCTTGAGAATAAAACCACGTTCTTTCTCCCCCAGTGTAGGAGAAAATCTCAACTCTCCCTTTTTTCCCTTCTTCTTCAACTCTTTTTTTAACTTCTCGATAAAGCTTTCTTCTATCAATTCTTTATCCCGAGAAGAAATTATGATTTCTTCATTCCCGGAATCTATACTGGAAAGAAGAGACCTCTTCAGTAAGCTAAGGTACTCTTCTCTATCTAGATTGCTAAATATCTGCTCTGCCTGTCTAAATGTCTCATCCATAAGTTCTCGCTTTAGAGCAAGAATTTTTCTTCTTTCCTCACTCCTGGTCCTGATCAATTTTTCTCGCTTTTCTTCCTCCCCTTCTTTTTCTAACCTCTTCAAAATCTTATCTTTGATCTTAGCTGCTTCTTCCTCGGCTCTTTTAATAAGTTTTCCTCTCTCTTTATCAGCTTCTTCTATAATTTTTTCCACTTCCTGAGAAGCTTTTTCTTTAATTCTCTTCACAATATCTTCTAAAGCCATGTTCACCTCGTATCTCGTTGTTCGTATCTCGTATTGTTTATAACCTTCAGCTTTTCGATTCACAATTCCCCATTCATTATTCACGAAATACGATTTATCTTACAGCTTAAAGCTTATAGCTTATATATTCCGTAAAGAATTCTGATTCTTACAGCTGAATTAAATTTTTATACCTGTTATCAAGAAAATAGTGACAAGGAGTCCTAATACAGCATAAAACTCCACAAACACAGCCAGAACCACTGCCTTCATTGACTCTGCTGGCCTTTTTACTGTAAGCCCTACTCCCGCTGCACAAACTTTTCCCTGATGAAGAGCCGAGACTAACCCAAGGACAGCGATAGGAAGAGCGGCTAACAAAAGACTCCACCCCTGAGCAAGTGTTAAATCAATGGGTGCTCCACCCATTAGATTTATCTTCATCATCAAAAAAAAGGCAGCCACAAAACCATAAATTCCCTGTGTTCCTGGGAGAGCAGTGAGAATAAGAAATCTTCCAAAATCCTCCGGATGCTCAGTCATTGCTCCCGCACTAGCCTGGCCAACCCAGCTAATACCAATACTAGAACCTATCCCAGCCAATGCCACTGCTAATCCTACTCCCAATAAAGCTAATACAAGACCCACTTTAAGCCTCCTTTCTTTTTTTCAATTCTTTTATTCTATCCCGAAACCCCGCTGCTTTTTCAAATTCCAGGTTCTCTGCTGCTTCTCTCATTTTTTTCTTTAGAATTTCTATGAGGCGAGAAACCTCCGAGGGAGGGATATATTCTACTTTTTCTTCTCCTACAGCCATCTTCTCATATCTATCGGCAGTATAAGTCTCGATATCAGCTAAAATAGCCTTATGAATAGTAGTAGGAGTGATATTATGTGAACGATTGTATTGTAGTTGAATCTCTCTTCTTCTCTTTGTCTCCTTTAAAGCCCTCTTCATGGAAGAAGTGTCCTCATCAGCGTAAAGAATTACTTCCCCTTCCACATTACGAGCCGCTCTCCCTGCCGT
The DNA here is from genome assembly GCA_030640665.1 of Clostridia bacterium. Lineage (GTDB taxonomy): Bacteria > Aerophobota > Aerophobia > Aerophobales > AE-B3A > JAUWRC01. The sequence continues at coordinate 18,739 of DAOWIY010000007.1, read as the reverse complement.
CTGGATTATAGAGGTTTCTGATCTCAAAAAACCCTCTTTATCAGCATCTAAAATAGCCACCAGAGATACTTCAGGTAGATCCAATCCTTCCCGCAAAAGATTAATTCCCACTAAAACATCAAACTCCCCTAATCTTAACTCTCTCAGGATCTTTGATCTTTCTATCGTCTTTACCTCAGAATGAAGATAGCGCACTCTTACTCCCAGATCTTCTAAATATTCGGTAAGATCCTCAGCCATCCTCTTAGTCAAAGTAGTCACCAGAACCCTCTCTTTCCTTTCCACTCGCTTCTTAATCTCCTCCAGTAGATCATCAACCGGATGAGTAGCCGGCTTCACCGTAATCTTAGGATCCACCAGTCCTGTGGGACGAATAAGCTGCTCCACTATTTGTGAACTTCTCTGCATCTCATAAAGAGAAGGAGTAGCTGAGGCATAGATGACCTCATTAATCAAAGATTCAAATTCGTCATATTTCAAAGGGCGATTATCATAGGCAGAGGGAAGGCGAAATCCATATTTTACCAGGTTATCCTTGCGGGATTTATCCCCTCCGTACATAGCGTGAAGTTGAGGGATAGTTTGATGAGACTCGTCAATAAATAATAAATAATCTTTAGGAAAATAATCAATGAGACAGGAAGGACGCTCACCCGGTGCCCTTCCTGAAAAATAACGAGAATAATTCTCTATTCCCGTACAATATCCTATTTCTCTTATCATTTCCAGATCATAATTAGTCCTTGCCTCCAGCCTCTGAGCTTCCAGAAGTTTTCCCTGAGATTTGAATTCGGCAAGTCTTTGTTTGAGCTCCTTTTTGATAGATTGCAAAACATAATCTAACCTCTCCGGAGGAGCCAGGTAATGAGTAGCTGGATAAATATAAATTTCCTCGAGATTGTCTTTCGTTTCTCTAGTCAAGGGATCAAAGAGAGAGATTTTCTCTATCTCATCTCCCCATAATTCTATCCTTACTGCCTCCTTTTCGTAGGCAGGAAAAACCTCAATAATATCTCCCCTTACTCTGAATTTTCCTCGAGAAAAATCAACATCATTACGCTCATACCTCATCTCTATCAATTTCTTCAGAATCTTCGTCCGCTCCAGATGTTCTCCCACTCTCACCTCTAAGAGCATCTCTCGATAATCCTTAGGAGAACCCAAACCATATATACAGGACACACTGGCTACAATTATAGTATCTCGGCCTTCTAATAGGGAACGCGTAGCTGAATGACGCATCCTATCTATTTTATCATTAATAGAAGCGTCTTTCTCAATATAGAGATCGGTCTGGGGAATGTAGGCCTCAGGCTGGTAATAATCGTAATAAGAAACAAAATATTCTACATAATTGTTAGGAAATAGGGAAGAAAACTCACTAAAGAGCTGAGCAGCAAGGGTCTTATTATGGGAGATAACGAGAGTGGGTCTTTGTACTTCCTGGATGACATTGGCCATAGTAAAAGTTTTACCGGAGCCAGTAACGCCAATTAAAGTTTGCTCTTTTAGGCCCTCTTTAATTCCCCTTACTAATTTCTCAATAGCCTGGGGCTGATCACCCCGCGGCTTAAGATCAGTAACTAATTGAAAATTATCCTTTTGCATGACAAAAGCCCGTATTATGTATGTCCAAAGTTCTAAGTCCGATGTCCTAAGTTGTAACCTGTCGCCCGTGACCCGTGTCCCGTGTCCCGAAAAAGCTGTAAGCTACAATACGAACTATGAGCAACGAACTATGAACTATATTTTATTTTTACTCCAACCCAAATTTAAATTCAACAGTTACTATGCTCCATTGTATTTCCTCTCCTTTAATGGGAGTAAATTTACACTTCATCAGAGCCTGTTCAACATACTCATCTAATTCTGGCCACCCAGAGGTGCGCTCGTTTTCCGCTCCGATAACTATTCCATCAGGAGATACCCGGAACTTTATCTCTACCTCGCCTTCTATTCCCTGTTCCTCTGCCCACGCGGGATAAGAAAGCTCAAGAGGTCTCTCAAACTTCCTCCCCTTTATAGGCCCTCTAATCCTGATCTCAACCTGTCCTTCAGCCTCGCCCTCTCCCCCATAAGAGATACCTTCTTTCACAGGAGAGATAGCCTTAGGGGGAAAACCAAACTCTTCTGGAGAGCCCTCCTCACCCTTAGCAATTCTTTCCCCTGGTGGAAGAAGTCTTTCCCCTTGCTCAATATCTCTTTCTTTTTGCAAGCGAGGTAAAGGACCGATACCCTCCCCAAAAGTAGGCTCCAGGCTCTGAGGAACAAGAGGAGCTTCTATTTCAGATACCTGAGGAGGAAGAACGGGAAGTTTTTGAGCAGGAGGAAGGGAAATTTTTACTGGAGAAACTTCAAGAACTACCGTTTTTGTTCCCTTTTCTGCTTCAGGAGCTACCTTTTTGGGCTCAAGAGTTACCTTCAGTTTCTCTACTTTTTTAGCCGGGGTAATTGCCTTACTTTCGAGTGGTTTCTTAATTTGCTTGGGAGAAAGCTTAACTAAGTAAACCTCCAGGTACTCTGGAAGAAGTTTAGGAGAAATTCCTAAAGCAGGAAACAAAAGAATAAAGGAAAAATGGATAGCACAGGAAGCCAAAAGAATAAATCTAAACCGATTCTTTTCATTCACTTCCACTTATTTTTACCCCCTCACCCGAAAAAGCACAATGTGCTTTTTCCCTCTCCCCAAAGGGAGAGGGTATTTTTCTTACAGCTTAAGGCTTACAGCTTTTTTTCTACCACCTTTACATAAGAGGTGAGAATCCCTAACCTATCAGCTCCTGCCTGTTTAGCCATGTCCATAGTCTTTACTACTTTACCGTGTAAAACATCCTTGTCAGCATTGATGATAACTAAACCTTCTCTCCCCTCTAACTCCTTTTTCAACCTTTGAACCAATTCTGACTCTATTACCTCTTTTCCGTCCAGGTAGAGACGATTGTCTTTGGTAATAGAGATGATGATATTTCGCTCTATCTTTTCTTGCGGCGTGGTAGTGGTAGGTAAATCTACCTTTATACCCTGAAAAACGGTGTGAAAGGTAGTGGTAAGCATAAAGAATATAATCAGCAAGAAGACAACATCGATAAGAGGGGTAAGATTAAGAACTGTCTCTTTTCGTTCTCTTGGACGACGAAAACGCATTTCTTACCTCCCCACCAACAACTCCAGGAATTCACTGGAGAAACTTTCTAATTTTCGAACAAATCTTTCTGTCCTATGAGTAAAGTAATTGTAAAATACCAAACAGGGTATAGCTATACCAAGACCAAAAGCTGTAGTATAGAGTGCTTCAGAAATCCCTCCTGCCAGAGCCCCTGGTTGGCCCACTCCGGTGCGTTCAATTACATTAAAAGCCCTTATCATTCCTCTTACTGTGCCCAATAATCCTAAAAGAGGAGCAATGGTAACGATAGTTTCCAAAATTCTCAGATACCTTCCCAGATAAGGTACTTCTAAGGAACCTGCATCCACTATAGCTTCCTTAACTTCTTCTCTCCCCCTTTCCTTTTTTTCGATTGCCGCCTTAAGAATACGAGCCGGAGGAGATGCTATCTTACATAAAGCAAGAACTCTGTCTACTCTCCCTTTCTTATCACTCTTCAGAATCTTTCGTGTTTTTCCTATGAATTTGCTTGCTTTCCTCTCAACGCCTCTGATACTTATGAATTTTTCAATGACAATAGCCAGTGCCATTACAGAACAAATAACAAGAGGAATCATTAAAGGGCCGCCTTTGATTAGAAACTGTAGCATTTCTTTGTTTTATTCCTTTGGAATAGAACCTACCTCATTCCTTGGAATTAGACCTCCTTTACTTTAATTTCGTAGTTCGTATATCGTACTTCGTACATCGTATCCCCTCACCAATTAACCACTCACCATTCTGCTTATAGCTTACAGCTTATAGCCTACAGCTTTTCGATCGCCACTCATGTTTCTTCCTCACTATACGCTACCCGCTAGACGCTAAACACTATACTAGTGCTATCCTACTAAAATAGAGGTAATTGTCAAGATACGCCTCGGCAGGCGTATTTCAAAACTTATAGCTTAAGGCTTACAGCTTTTTGATTGCCCTGTAGGCTATATCTCGGCGATAATACATTCCCTCAAAGTGAACTTTATCCACAGCCCGATAGGTCTGGCGGACAGCTTCGGGTATGTTCTTGCCTAAGGCTGTAATTCCCATTACTCTTCCCCCGTCACTCACTAGAGACTGATTTTCTCTTTTTACCCCGGCACAAAAAGAAAATACATTCTTCAAACGGGATAATTTCTCCAGACCCTTGATGGGTTTACCTTTCTGGTAAGAGTGGGGATAACCACCTGAGGCAAGAACAACACAAACTGCTGCCTGAGAGCGCCACTCAAGGTTTATTTTATGCAAGTTTCCTTCTTTTACTGCCAGAAGAACCTCTAGCAAATCGTTCTTTAAGCGGGGGAGGGTTGCCTGGGTTTCTGGATCTCCAAAACGAACATTAAACTCCAAAACTTTGGGTTCTCCTCTTTCAATCATCAAACCAGCATATAAAACTCCTTTAAACTCCCTTCCCTCCTTTTTCATCCCTTTTAGAGTAGGAATTATTATCCGCTTCATTATCTTCTTATACAAAGAAGGAGAGACAAAGGCCGGAGAATAAGCTCCCATTCCTCCCGTATTAGGCCCTTTATCTCCCTCAAAAAGAGGTTTATGATCCTGAGTAGAGGCCAATGGTCTAATGATTTTCCCGTCGGTGATAACAATAAAGGAAATCTCCCTTCCTCGGAGCCTATCTTCCACCACTATTCTTTTGCCAGCTTCACCAAAGAGTTTTTTCTCCATAATTGACTTTATTACCTCCACAGCTTCCTTTCTCGTATTTATTAATAGGACTCCTTTGCCAGCAGCCAGACCATCAACCTTGATCACCTTTGGACCTTCCTTCTCTATATAGGCAATGGCCTTATCTGGATGAGAAAAAACTCTAAAATCAGCCGTAGGAATACCATATTTCTTCATAAATCTCTTAGCAAATACTTTACTTCCCTCCAATAGAGCTGCTTTTTTAGAAGGACCAAAAACAGCCAGTCCTTTCTTTTGAAGATAATCTACTATTCCATTAACTAAAGGAACTTCCGGCCCTATCACAGCAAAATCTATCCCCTCTTCAGCTATCAGTCGGGCAAGAGAAGAAAAATCCTTCTCATATTCCACATTTTTACATTCGGCAATCTCTGAAATACCCGCATTTCCAGGAACAGCATAAATTCTCTCTATTCTCGGACTTTGAGATAATTTCCAACATAAAGCATGTTCTCTTCCTCCTCCTCCTATTACCAAAAGCTTCACCTTCGCCTCCTTGCTATCTAACGAATCTCTAACAGTTTAATCATTGGGTGATATCTGATCCAATGCTGGGGAAGGGCTTTTATATAAAAGCCAATCCAGTACTCTCTTTCTGGTTTCTCTTTTAAAAATAACCTAACTGCCCAACAATGAAGATCTCGCTGAAGAGAAAATACTTCTTCCTGGATATTCTTTTTTTCCAAATTATAACGAAGATACCCAGAAATTTCCCATTTTTTCCCCACTTTGAAGTTTCCTTGAGCAATAATATCTGTTCTCGCTTGTCCATCAATATATCTTTCCACTCCTAATTTCATATTCCAGGAGCTATCCTTTAAACCTAAATTAGCCTTTACCTCCTTATATTTTTTCTCGTAAAAATGATAGAGAAAAGAGAAATCAAAGTAATTTATGAGAGGCAAGGAAGGATTTAAAAGAAACTTCCCTTCCAGAAGGGAAAACTTTTCCTTCTTCTTGGTTAAATCACAGCTAGTTTTAATTTCTCCTGTCATAACTCTTCTCTTCCCGGAGTAAAGATAGTTTGTAAAATTGAATTTTATTAGATTCTGCGGGTGAATTTCACCAGTCCTCTTCTCGTAATCCTGCTCATACTTTCCGCTCTTGAGCCCAAACGGCAGCTCAAAATCATTTTTGATTTCGGAGGAATGATAATAGCTTAAGGAGGGCCTCACTATATGAGTATAATTTCCATATTGATTTTCAATCTCAGAAACCAGACTCAACTCCTGATAGGGTATACTTCGATAAGCCTCTAGCCTTTCCCCTTCTTTCTCATACCAGTAATAAAAGAGATGGTATCCTAATTTGGGCCGTATTCTAAGGTGTTCATCAAGGAGAGTAAAGGGAAAAGAGAAGTCCAGAAAGCCATCAGCCCGGATAATACTTTTTTCTTCTTTTCTAAAATTAGTGATCTCCATTTTCTTCTCACTGTAAAGGCGAGATTCACCAATCCTCTGGGACCCAAAATTAAGCTTAATTTGAGGCAGACGTTCTATGAAGTTAGTCTCAAACTCAAGATTCACTGCTGGCTCCATTAGAACACCCATATTATAACCGACCCCTTGATGGCCTATGTATAGATAGGAAGTTTTATATTCCTCGTTAAAATACTCAGTAAGAAAATTCTCATCGCTTACTCGTTCCAGCCTGAGCTTAAGATAAGTAGATGGAGAAAAGGTATGCTGGTGCCTTAGTCTTACTGCCCATCTCCCCTCTGCTGAACCTATTTCTCTGGCGAAATAACTATCTAACTCTCCTTCTCCTATTTTAAGACGATAGGATACATCAATCCCTTGAGCCCATCCCTTTTTTGTCCTATAATCCAAACGAAACTTAGTCTGAAAAGAAGGAGAGGCGTAAAAATTATATCCTGTCCGTATGTACAAGCCAGCAAACTTGCTATAACCAAAGACAGGAAATATAACTCGATTCTCTTTGCGTATATATTGTACAAAGTAAGGCACCCAGAAAACAGGAAAAGGTAAACCCTTAAAATAAAAGGCGATGTTTTTCATTACAGTCTCTTCCTTAAAGCGTATACTAACTTTTCCCATTCTTATACTGTAATGAGGTGGATAAAGATTACAAGTAGTAAAATTAACTTCTCTTAGTTCTATTGTCTCAGATGAGAGATAAGCTTCTTTTGCCCTGTAGAAAAAAGAGCCTTCCTTTCCACGGGGAGACTGAATCATCCCCTCCTTTCTCTTTAAATCATACTTAAGGTTTTTGCCTTCTATAACTCGCTCCTTTATCTGAATCCTCACCTCTCCCTCTACTAAAAGATCGGAAGTCTCTAAATTTACCTTTATATTATCTGCTTTTATCGAGATATCTTCATACTCTAAACTAACGTTTCCCCATCCTACAATAGAGGAAGTCTCTTGAGTCCATTCAAAATGGTCTGCCTGAAACTTAAATTGAGGAATTCCTTCCGCGGCAAAGGAAGAAGAAAGCACAAAGAAAAAACTTGCTCCTATCCCTAAAAACCATATGGGAATGGTTTTACCTTGCTTAAAGTTTGAAATTTTCCCCCAGAAAGATCTCCCTTGCTTTTTTGTCTTGAGTAAGTTCATCTCTTTTCCCGGCAATAAGAATTCTTCCCTGATGCATAACATAAGAAAAATCAGTAATCTGAAGAGTTTCTCTAACATTATGGTCGGTGATAAGTATCCCTATGCCCTTACTTTTTAATTTGAAGATAATTGTCTGTAAATCGGATACGGTAATAGGATCTATGCCGGCAAAAGGCTCATCAAGGAGAATGAAAGAAGGGGAGGTAACTAAGGCTCTGGCTATTTCCACTCTTCGGCGCTCTCCCCCGGAAAGTAAATAAGCCATCTGTCCTGCCAGATGAGTAATTCCTAACTCCGCCAATAGAGAATTTGCTCTCTCTTCTTGTTCTCCCAGGGAAAGATCCAGAGTTTCCAAGATAGCCAGAAGGTTTTTTTTAACGGTAAGTTTTTGAAAAACGGAGGGCCTTTGGGGAAGATAGGCAATCCCTTTTCTTGCCCTTTGATAGGTGGGAAGATGAGTAATTTCCTCCTCTCCCAAAAAAATCTTTCCTTCTGTAGGCTTAACTAATCCTACGATGAGGTGAAAAGTGGTGGTTTTTCCTGCTCCATTAGGTCCTAAAAGACCCACTATCCCCCCCTCATTCACTTTAAGAGATATTTTATTTACTACCGAGATTCTCTGATAAGTTTTAGCTAAATTCTCCACCCGTAGAACCACCAGCTCCTCCCTCCTTTAATCTGCTAATATATAAGTTGCCTTTACAGGTACTCCTTCTATTCCTTCCGCCTCAAGTCTCTCAGCTTCTATCCAGATGATTATCTTCTCTGCTAGTAAACTATTTCCTGACTCATCGTAATAATAAGCTTTGTTTTCCAGGACAAACTTATCATCTTCAGCTGTATAAATAGCCATCTCGCCGCCGGCCTCTATTTTTTCCTCCTCTTGAATTACTTTAACATTTCCTCTAGCCTCTATTTTCTCCACGGTATTCTCTTCCGTCAGAAATATCTGCATTTCGTCCGCTTCCATTATCACACCTCCCCAGACAGCCTTAGCGTCACCCTTACAGTAGACTGCTCCACTATCATAATCTATTCTAATGGAAGAGGAGGTAATCTCTATCGTCTCCTGGGCAGCAGATATTGCTCCTGCCAAGCTCACACTGAATAGAAGTATCAGTCCACTTATCATAAAAATTTTTCTTCTCATCATCACCCTCCTTCCCTAACAAATCTAGTTACAACTTCCCTCTCGATCTCAATTTGAGATAAGTCAGGATCGGCAACAAAACCCCACCCTTCTATAACAAGATTCTTCCTTTTTATAGTAATCTTATTCTGAGCCCGAAGTTTCTTCTCTGAGGCTACCCACTCCAGTTCCGAGGTGAGGAGCTCAGCTCCATCAAGGTAAGAGATAACCTTAACATCCCCTTTAAAGAGCAAATTAGAGCTGCGATTGTCTATTATTATCTCTTTTGCTTCTACACTCGAAACAGGTTCTTCCTTCTCTAGAAGATAGAGATTTACTCCACTTAAGACTGTTCTATCGGAAAACTGGACTCCGGAATCAGCTTCAAGTTTCCAACTCTTTTCTCCCTCCTTGTTCCATCCTACTAAATTCACTTCCTGGGCTTCTGAAAGAAAAACTTCCTTTTCCTCTTTTAACGGATAATCCTCTTTTTTTCTCTCCCAATTTATAAGAAATAACAGAGCAATAGCAGCCACCACACCTAAAACAAGAATAACCAGTCCTTTTTTTCGATCTATCTTTGCCATGATTTATTTCATTTCTCTCTCTTTCTTAATCCTAGCAAGAGTTTTCCATTTTTTCCTTGCTATAGGAGGGAAACATCCATAGTGGTTAAGATACTTCTTTAAAAATCTAATTGTTTTCTCATCAGAAGGATAACCTGAGCCTAAATTTCCGTATTCTTTCTCCAGTTCGGATATCCTTCTATCTCTTTCTACCTTAGCCAGGATAGAAGCTGCCCCCACAATAGGATAATTCTCATCAGCAAAATTTTCTACCACCAACTTCACCTTCGTCTCGGCAGCAAGAAGCTCTCTAATTTTTCTTTCAAAAGAGAGACAATTGCGAGTAGGAGCATCTAAAAAAACCTGATCAGGAAGAAACTTATCAATTAATTTTACAACACCTTTTAGCTCTAAATCATTCATTCCTTCTCTATCTATAGCCTGAGGAGGAATGATAATTAATTCATATCCCTCAGCCAGAAGCTGGATCTCTCCATTTAACTTCTCTCGCTTAGAGGCGGCTAGTTTCTTTGAGTCCCTTACTCCCTTCTCAGAAAGCTTCAAAAGATTAGATGAACTCAATACTACCCCACAAATAACCAGAGGACCTATCACCGGGCCCCTGCCTGCTTCATCAATACCTAAAATGCGATGCATTTTTTAACTTTCAATCACGGCCGAGGCCTGTCTTAACGCATAGCAGCTTATATTCACTCCTACAGGAAGACCAGCTATATGGGTAGGGAAATGCTCAATATTCACCCCTAAACAAGTATTTATTCCCCCAGGCCTTGTGCCCCTATCTCTAGCTCATTAATCTCCCTTAATAATTCCTCCTCCAATAGAGTCTTTTTCACTAATTTTCTTTCCTTATAGAGGGATTTTATTCTATATCAAAGAGCCGTCTCTGTCAATTTTTGGCACGTTTTGGCGTAGTCAAAGCAAGCAAGAGAAAAATATATCAATGCAAAGTAAAAATGTCACACTTTTTACTTTGTATTGACAACCTTAGCCTATCTTCCTTGAATTTTCTTGGAATCCTGATATAATTTGAAAAAAATGTATCAAATTAAGGCTAAGATTATACTTAATAAAAAGATTATTCCTGAGCACTATAAGATATGTTTAGATGCTCCTGAAATTGCCGGAGAGGCAAAACCAGGACAATTTGTCCATATTAGAGCAAGAGAAGGATATGATCCTCTGCTCAGGCGTCCTTTCAGCATTCATAAATCTCAAGGTGAAAAAATAGAGATTCTCTATAAAGTGGTGGGAAAAGGGACACAGCTTTTGTCCAGGAAAAAAATAGGAAAGAAAATAGACATTCTAGGTCCCCTGGGACAGGGATTTAAAGTAAATCCAGGTTTAGAAAAAGTTATCCTAGTGGCCGGCGGGATAGGAGTAGCTCCTCTTTATTTTCTGGCAGAGAGGTTAGCGGGCTATACCCACTGGAAAGCTGAGAAAGGAAGTAAAAGGCAATCTATAATAAATGACTCCTCCATAAATAAAAATCAGCTCGATATTCTTGTCCTCCTGGGAGCTGAAACCAAAGAAAAGATTCTATGTCTGGAAGATTTTAAGAATCTAAACGTTAAGATAGAAATAGCCACCGAAGATGGAAGTGAAAGCTTCAAAGGTCTGGTTAGCGACCTTTTTTTTCAACTTTTATCTAAAGAATCTCAAGTAAATCTAGTTTGTGCCTGCGGCCCAGCCCTCATGCTAAAAAGAATAGCTGAGCTCAACTATAGATATAAAATTCCCTGTCAGGTCTCATTAGAACAAAGGATGGGTTGTGGAATAGGAGCCTGCCTGGGTTGTACCATAAAGGGACAGACGGGCTATCTGCGCGTTTGCCGTAATGGTCCAGTCTTTGAAGCTGACGAAATTCAATGGAATGAGATATGAGCAGTGAATCTAAGAAAAACATTGACCTGAGCGTCAGGCTGGGTAGAATCACTTTGAAGAATCCAGTTCTGGTTGCCTCGGGAACATTTGGCTATGGAGAAGAGTATGCTGAGTTGATTAATTTAAATGAACTGGGAGGGATAATGGTCAAAGCAGTCACTCTGGAGCCTAGAGAAGGAAATCCTCCTCCTCGCCTGGCAGAAACGCCCGCCGGCCTCCTTAATGCTATTGGATTAGAAAATCCAGGAGTGGACGTTTTCCTTAAAGAAAAACTTCCTTTTTTACGAAGGTTCCAGACGGCAATAATTGTCAATATTGCCGGAGAAAAAGAGGAAGAGTATCTACGCCTTGCCGAAAGACTAAACCAGGTCAAAGGGATAAGTGCCTTAGAGGTGAATATCTCCTGCCCTAACGTTAAAGAAAAAGGTCTTATCTTCGGTACTGATCCAGAGCAAACTTTTTCTCTGGTAAAAAAATTAGGAGAAATCACCGATATTCCTCTTGTAGTCAAACTTACCCCCAATGTAACTGATATTACCAAAATTGCCCAGGCCTCCCAAGAAGCAGGAGCAGAAGCTTTATCGCTGATAAATACCGTACTGGGCATGTCTATTGATGTAGAGACAAGGAAGCCTAAGTTAGGGAACATCACCGGAGGCCTTTCTGGGCCAGCCATAAGACCTATTGCTGTAAGAATGATGTGGCAAACCTTTCAAAAAGTCAATCTACCCTTGATAGGTATGGGGGGAATTACCGATGCAGAAGATGCTCTGGAATTTATCTTAGCTGGAGCCAGTGCTGTAGCCATAGGAACAGCAAATTTCATTGACCCTAAAACAGCCCTTGAAGTAATTGAAGGCATTAAACAATACATGCAGGTAAAAGGAATCAAGAACTTTAAAGATTTGATAGGCTGGCTAAAATAATATGAGAATTAGTTAATTGAGTTAATTAGTTAATTTCCTCTCACTCTAGCCCTCTCCCCTCAGGGGAGAGGGAATACGATGTACGAAGTACGAGGATATCAATGTCTACGTGGTTAAAATTCATCATCTGTAGTGCAGCCATGATATATGCTGGCTATAAGTTATCTTTCTATGGAAATATTATTTCTGAGAAAACACACATTACAAAACTCCTCATAGGATTTATCTTCTTATCTGTGGCCACTTCCCTACCTGAATTTGTCACCAGCGCTAGTTCTATAACCCTCATTCACTCACCTGATTTAGCAGTAGGAAATATGTTTGGAACGATTGTGATAAATTTAATGATTATTGCACTTTTAGATTTAATTCAGGGGAGTGGACCATTGCTATCCGAAGCAAGAAAAAACCATATTCTATCTGGAGGTCTAACCATAATTCTTTTAGGAATCGTTTGTTTCTCCACTCTTTTAAGGTCACAACTGCAAATTAGATTAGGTATTTTTGGATTTGGACTGGAGAACCTATTGTTAGTTTTCATTTTTATTTTAGGAATAAGGCTAATATTTCTCTCTGAGAAAACTAATCAAATCTCCCATTCGGATGAACCTAAAGGATCACTTTTATATGCACATATTTCTTTAAAATCTGTTATTGCCAAATTCTGCCTTTACTTTATAAGTATAGTTATTCTGGGAATATGGTTAGCTTTGATTGGAGAAGAAGTAGTGAGTATTATGGGATGGAGTGAAAGCTTAGTGGGTACAACTTTTCTTGCCCTGGCTACTTCCCTGCCCGAACTCATAGTTTCTATCACTGCACTTACATTTGCCGTTGACATGGCCATAGGTAATATTCTGGGAAGCAATTTTTTTGATATCATGATTATTCCACTCAGTGACTTTCTTTTCCGAGAGGGTGAGCTCTTATCACACATCTCTATTACCCACCTGGCCACTTTAATGCTAGGAATAATTCTCACCAGCATAGTCATCGTAGGATTGATTTATAGATCTCGGAAGTCATTTTTGAAACTTGGCTGGGATGTTATGGCTATGATTGCCACATTCTGTGTGGGCGGTTACTTTTTGATTCGGCTAATGTAAATTATACGCTTGTCGATTTTGCAAAGTTAAGGAAAGGCAAAAAGATGGGAAAAGTCAAGCAGCCTTTGCCGGTGAAGTTAATTGTAGGTATCATCTCGGGGGAGGAGAATTTGTTTGATGAAGTAGAAAAAGAACTTAGCCAAAAATTTGGCCCCCTTGATTTTAAGAGCCCCGTTCTTTCCTTTTACTATACCAATCATTACGAAAAAGAGATGGGAACTGGCTTAAAGAGAAAGTTTATAAGTTTTCAGAATCTGATTGACCCGGCAAAAATAGTAGAAATTAAGCTATTTACTAACCAGCTTGAGGAAAATTTTCTTTATCATTCTAACCAACTTAAAGAAAATTTTTCTTCTTCTAACTCTACCCATCGCCGCATAAATCTCGACCCCGGATATCTCACCCTTTCCAAACTGGTTCTGGCTACTACCAAAAATTTTCAACACCGAATTTATTTGAGGAAAGGAATTTATGCTGAGATTACCCTTAAGTTTAAAAAGGGAAGGAGTTTTGAGCCCTGGGAGTGGACTTATCCTGATTATAAAAGTAAAGAATACCTCAATATATTCAATCATCTGCGGAAAATTTATAATCGCCAGATATTGAACCTGGAGGAGGAAAAAAATTGAAAGATACAATGAAAGCAGCAGTATTAAAGGAGCTGGAGACAATTGTAATAGAGGATGTACCTGTACCCGAGCCAAAAGAGGACCAGGTTCTCGTACAGCTAAAGGCAACCGGTCTCTGTGGATCGGATGTTGATGGGTATACGGGTCACCACCCAATGATTAAGCCACCTATCATCCTTGGCCATGAGGGATCCGGTATTATTGCAAAGTGTGGCCCTGGAGTGAATGAATGGAAAGTTGGCCAGCCTGTAGTCATCGAACCCTTTTTTACCTGCAAAAGGTGTCCGGCTTGCCGTGCTGGAAAATACAATCTCTGTACCCACTTAAAGATTACCGGACATCAGCTGCCCGGTACGCTTGCAGAGTACGTTATTGCTGAGGCAGGTTTTGTCCATCGTAAGCCTGATAATGTTCCTTTTGAAGAGGCAGCAATAGCAGAACCAACCTCTGGCTCTCTTCATGCAGTTGAGCGCTGTGGTATTCGTCTTGGCGATTTTGTTGTCATTATTGGATGTGGTACAATGGGTAGCCTTACACTCCAGCATGTATTGAACAAGGGTGCAGAGGTTCTGGTTAGCGATACAGTTGAGTTCAAATTGAAAAAGGCTAAAGAGTTGGGAGCTCACCATACCTTAAATGCAAAAAATGAGGATATTAAAAAGAAGGTAAAAGAACTCACTGATGGCATTGGCGCTGATTGTGTTATCGAGGCAGTAGGGCTTCCAGCAACCCTTGGCTTGACCGTCTCCCTTGTCAAACGAGGGGGAACGATTATGCTCATTGGATGGTCTGGGAAAGCCACAGATCCCTTTAATCTCACTTCTTTAACTTTAGATGAGCTAACTGTTCTCGGCACCCTGGGATTCTGCAATGATTTCCCAGTAGCCTTGAAAATGATGAGCCTGGGAAAGGTAAATTTAAAACCAATTATCTCCCATCGGTTGCCACTTGAGGATGTAGAAGAAGGTATTAAGATGCTTAGGCGGCATGAAGAAGGGGTGTGGAAAATTGTTATCACCTACGATTAATAAGCTCCTACTTGGAATCGACCTCGGTACATCCGGGGTTAAGGTGGGAATATATAAACCTGAAGGCGCTCTGATAGGTATTGGGCGATCTTCTCCTTACACTTTGTCTTCCCCGAAGCCCGGATGGGTAGAGAGTGACCCTGAGTTATGGTGGCAAGGTATTGTGGAAGCCATCCATGTCGCCTTGTGTGAAGCTGGAGTGAAAGGGGATGCAATAGGTGGAATAGGACTATCAGTATTCTATCCTTCGGTAGTACTAATTGATTCTCAAGGAAAGTCAATGTATCCAGCGATTCCCTATTGTGATCAGAGAAGCATCAGGCAGGTGAAAGAAATTCTATCCCTGATTTCACGGGATGAGTATCAAAAAATAGTCGGCAATGTACTTGTTCCAGGAACCTGCGCCGTAACGAGCATGATGTGGCTCAGAGATGAAGAGCCAGATATTTACAAGAAAGCAGAGGTGCTTGGATTTGGAAATACCTATATTACAGGACGCCTGACAGGGAGTTATTATACTGATTCCACAATGGCCTCTCTTACTGGATTGGCTGATATCAACAACCTCTTCCAGTGGTCAGAGAATCTTTGCCAGAAGCTCTCTATCGATAAAAGTCGCCTGCCTGGTATTAGCGGGCCCTCAGAAGTTATTGGGGGTGTCAGCAAAGCTGCTTCTGATGAAACTGGCATAAAGGAAGGAACTCCGGTTGTATGTGGCTGTGGGGATGCAGTGGCTTCTGCTTTTGGTGCCGGTGCTCTGGAGGAAGGAACTCTTGTTTATATTGCCGGGTCAACTGACTGTGTTACAATGCCCCTCGCTCGACCAACTAATGACCGCAGATGGATAAATTCAGGCTTTGTTCGTAAAGAATTCTGGCTTGGAATCGGAACAATGACCAGTAGCGGCGCATCAATTGATTGGTTTTCACGTGAATTTTTTGATGACCAGGGAACAGAATCCATTGAGCGTATGACAGATTTTGCCGCCTCCTCGAAGCCGGGAGCTAATGGCATTCTCTATCTTCCTTATCTTCAGGGAGAGCGTACTCCTGTCTGGGATCCACTCGCCAGGGGTGTATTTATCGGGCTTTCATCCACAACAACACGTAAAGAGCTTGCCCGTGCAGTATTTGAGGGGACTGCTCTGGGCTTGCGAGATGTCATTATGTCTCTTGAAGAGATTAGAGGAAGGCCTGTGAGGGAGATTCGTGCTGTAGGAGGAGGTACTCAAAACGATCTCTGGAATCAGATAAAGGCGGACGTACTACAAAAGCCGCTGGATGTGCTTGATTTTCAGGAAACAGGAAGCCTAGGTGCTGCGCTCCTGGCAGGAATTGGCACAAATATCTACAGCTCTCCTCAGGAGGCAAGTAGTGTAGCACGTAAGATGACTAAAACCAACAGAGTCGAACCGAACTCTGCCCTAAAGGAAGTATACGACGAGCTTTTCTCCATATACAGAAAAATTTATCCCCAGACACGGGAAATTCTTCATTCACTAGCTGGTGGGTAATCACTCAGAATTACATATTTTAAACTTTCAGCATGGTGTCAATAATCTTTCTACTGTAGTATGACTGCCGAATATTTATATCAAACACGCGAATACAATCAGGTTTTGTTGCTTGCAAGAATTTTGCACAGTCTTACGGGAAATATCCGAGCGCTGACATGGCCTACACTTTCCACATACAACCTGCGGTCGGGCCGTAGCCTTCATACCGGGTTTAATACCCTCTACTCCTTCACCCATAGCCTCAACCTGGGCTGAGAATTCATGTCCTTGAACAACTGGATAAGATGTAAAGGGATGTTTACCGTAATTGACATGTATGTCAGAACCACACACTCCAATGCGCTTGATACGCAACAATATTTCGCCCGGACCTGCTTTGGGTTCGGGTACATGGCGAAACTCAATTTTACCAGGTTCTGTCATTACAGCCTGTCTCATGTTTTTATCTCCTCCTATAATATGTAGTTTAGTACTTGATAATTACTCAATAAATTACTCTGAAAAATTTAATTAATTAGAAAGATGATACCGACGGCACGAAGGGTTTGGATGTGCAATTTTCCGCACGAATGATAATACTGGTTGGTTCCAATCCGGGTGATTCGGCCCTCAATTTAATCTCCCCAGTTTCCCGGCTGGACTGAATGATGAGCTGAGACAGACCATTAAACACTTTGCGTTTTGCTCCCTTGTCCGGCTCGTGACTGCTGGGATTGCCGTTGCCCACCCCGATAATCCTAGCCTTCTCGCTGATGCTGAATGTCACTTCGTTATTCGCTGTGGGTACAAGGCGTCCCTGTACATCAAGAACGGACACCTTCACCACAGATATGTCCTCGTTATCGGCCTTAATTGCCAGGTGATGAGGTGTGAGCTTCAGTCTTGCAGGCTTGCCTGTTGTCTCCACCTTTGCAGTAGTGATGGATTTGCCGCTTCTATAGCCCTTGACCTCAAGCTTGCCCGGCGCGTATTTCACCTTCCACTCAAGGTGGGAATTGGGCCTCATCTTTTTCTTGCCCAGGCTCTTGCCATTCAAGAACAGCTCTACCTCCTCACAGTTGGAGTAACACCAGACATCGATCACCTCTGCTTCTCTAGCTTTCCAGTTCCAATGGGGGAAGATATGTAAGAGTGTTTCCTCGCTCCACCAGGCCTTGTAATAGTAGTAGTTGTCTTTGGGAAAACCGCACGTATCCATAATGCCAAAGTTCGTGCTAATGCCAGGCCACCAAAACAGCTCTGCCTCGCCTCCATAATCAAATCCAGCCCAGACGAAAACGCCAGATACAAATGGACGTTCCGCCCAGAACCGCCACATATCCTCTGCTGTAGAACCCCAGAAGGGAAGAGTTGTCCCGTAAGCGTTCGCATAACCCTTCTCTTTATCATCCGCGTAAATGCCTCGTGTGGAAAGCGTACTCGCTGTCTCTGTTGCCATTATGGGATGGTCTGGATGATCCTTATGATACTTATCAACATCCCCTAAGCGAAGATAGTTACAGCCTTGAACATCCATAATCAAGGAGACCACACTGCCCCACTCTCCATTCATAGCTAAGGTTACTGACCGGCTCGGGTCTAATCGTTTGACCAGGCGCTTCATGGTAGAAGAAATACGGGCACCCACCTGGGTTCCCTGGATGACGTGTTCCTCATTACCCAAGCACCACAAAATTACGCTGGGATGATTGCGGTCGCGAAGGAGCATACTTTCAAGCTGACCCAAAAACTGGGGAGAACTACCCATCATACGATGCTCGTCAATGACCAACATACCTAAGCGATCGCAGGCATCGAGCAGCTCCGGTGCTGGTGGATTGTGCGCACATCGGATGGCATTACAGCCTATCTTTTTGAGCTTTTCGAGCCTGAATTCATGAATACGGTCAGGTAGAGCGCTGCCAACCCCCGCGTGGTACTGATGGCAGCAGACCCCCTTTATCTTTAGCGGCTTGCCATTCAGGAAAAACCCTTTGTGGGCATCGAATCGAATAGTGCGAATGCCGAAGGGTGTCTGGTAAACATCAACTGTAGTCTCTCCTTTCTTTACCATGGTAACTAAGCGGTAAAGATAAGGAGATTCAGTCGACCAGAGCCTGGGATTCTTTAGGATAACCTCGTGGCTGAATTCTTCATTCTCCCAGGCCCTAACAGTCTCTGTAGATTGAGCCTCCCCGATGGCCTTGCCATCGGCATCAACAATCCTCGAGGTCACCTGGCACTGCGTGGCCTCATCGTATTCATTGCTGGTCCTGGTTTTAATGATGAGTTTTGCCGAATCGTGATTAACTTCTGATGTCACGAACGTACCCCAATGTGCTACGTGCAGTGGATCGGTCTTTACCAGCCATATGTGCCGATAAATTCCTGTTCCTTCATAAAACCAGCCCTCGAATTGGCTGGCATCAACCCTAATGACCAAGATATTTTTATGATCATAGTTTACATAGTCGCTGATATCGTATCGCAAGCTAGTATATCCGCTCATATGCCGGCCAAGAAAATGTCCATT
>DAOWIY010000026.1 GCA_030640665.1 Clostridia bacterium | reverse complement strand
TTTTTCAAGACCAAACTCAGCTTAGTTTCACTGATATACGCGGTTTTGGAGGTCTTTGGTTAGTTTCGGATGAGGAATTTTGGATGGTTCCCTCCTTGCAGAATTTAGGGCCGGAGCCTTTAGAGAAAGATTTTACGGTGAATAAATTTAAAGAACTCTTAAGTGGGAAAAGAGGTAAGATTAAACCTCTTTTAATGAATCAAACATTTATTGCTGGAATTGGCAATATTTACTCCCAGGAAGCGCTTTTTTTAACAAGAATCCACCCTAAAAGAAGCCCTTCTAGTCTAATTGACAAGGAGATAGAGGGATTATATAATAATTTACTCAATATTTTACAAGAGGCTATTTCTTATCGCGGTTCCTCAGTAGATGCCTATGTGGACTTAAATGGAAAAAAAGGAGATTATAAATCACACCTGAGGGTCTACGGGCGAGCAGGAAAAAATTGTCCTAGATGCGGAGCAGTTATAGAAAGAGTGAAAATAGCAGGAAGAGGAACTTATCTTTGCCCTCGCTGCCAAAGATAGTGAATGGTTGTTAAAAGGAGGATTTAATGTTTAAACGTTTAACGAATTCCAAAATTTTTCGTTTTCCCTTTTTTATCTGGATATCTCTTTCAGGATTGTTAGTAGTGGTAGGAATAGGTTTAATTTCCCTGGGTTATCCTGCTCCAGCCACTGAACTGGAGAAGCTGGAGGGACCCCTTTACCAGGAGAGTGTAGAATCTCACCCCATCGCTCCTGATAGTCTCCAGGGAATGATGATTAGGGCAATAGAGATGGTAACTCCAGCCGTAGTGAGCATTAATACAGAAAGAACAGAGGTAGATGAATTTTTTAACCGTTTCTTCAAGCAGTTTCCAGAACAAAAAAGAAAGTTTACCCGACCAGGACTTGGCTCAGGAATGCTCATACATGAAGATGGCTATATTTTGACTAACGAGCACGTTATCCATGAGGTAGATAAAGATAAAATCAAAGTCACCTTCTCTGATGGACGTACTTTAAAGGCAGCAATTGTGGGAGTAGATGAGGAATGGGATATAGCTGTACTAAAGGTTCCGGGAAATAACTTTTCTGTAGTCAAGTTGGGTGATTCTGATGCCATAAGAGTAGGACAGTGGGTGCTGACCCTTGGTTATCCTTATGGATTTGACCTTTCCCAGTTAAAAAAAGAGTATAAACCTACAGTGACAGCAGGGATAGTCAGTGCTCTGGATAGGGCAATGCCGGCTGGCACAGGAGAAGAGGCAAGATTTTACAGTGGTCTAATTCAAACCGATGCTTCCATAAACAGGGGTAACAGCGGAGGACCTCTGATAAATATCTATGGAGAGGTTATCGGAATTAACGCTGTCATTTTAACTCCCTCAGGGGGCTCCGTTGGAATGGGCTTTGCTATACCTATTAACAAGGCAAAAAGAATACTGGATAGTTTGATGGAATATGGAGAAATAAAATGGCCCTGGATAGGAATCTTAATGGAGGAGCTTACTCCAGAACTCTCAGAGGAGTTGGGAATAGAAGAAGGTGTAAGGATAGGGGGGGTGGAAAAGGATAGTCCAGCCGATGAGGCAGAAGTTCAGCCAGGAGACATCCTAATAAAAATTGATGGTAAAGAAGTAGGGTCTCTCTTGGAAGCTAAAGAAGAGGTCCTTAAGGTGGGGGTTGGAGAAGAAATAATTCTAACCATAAGAAGAAATGGAGAAGAATTAGAGATTCCCATCATCACAACACAAAAAGGAGAAGTAGGAGAAATTGTTCCTGTAAAAGAAAATTTCGTAAAGGATGAACTTTTAGGAATAGAAGTTAGAGATATTACCCCGGAACTGGAGGAAGAATATAAGTGGTTAGAGGGAGAAGAAGGAGTGGTAATTACTAGTGTAGAGAGTGGAGGACCAATAGATAAAGTAGAAATGAGTGCAGGTGATGTGATAAGAAAAATTAATGGTAAGTCAATAAAGGATTTAAATGATTTTAAAAAAGCCATGGAAAAAGTAGAGCCGGGAGATGAAGTTCTTGTGGAAGCACATTGCAGAAAGTGGGGCAGGATATGGAGTGTCTCTACTCCAATATATACCCGGAAGTAGTAGTTTTATGAATAACTCTATAAAAAAACTAATTGAGGATGTTCTTTATAAAACTTGCAAAGAGTCTGGAATATCCCGAGAGCATCTTCCACCCATCTTTATCAATCAGCCAAAAAAGAAAGAATGGGGAGATCTTTCTACTAACCTTCCTTTTTCTTTATCTCAAAAAACAGGAAAATCTGCTTCTCATATAGGCAAACTCCTAACCTCTTCCCTTGAGAATGAGAAGCTTTTCTCCAGGGTAGAATTTATCCCTCCCGGATTTATAAACTTTTTTATCTCCTCCCTTTATCTTAAACAAACCCTCAAAAAGATACTTATCCAGAAAGAAGAATTCACTCAATTTTCCTCTGGTAAAGGTAAAAAGGTGCAGATAGAGTTTGTCTCAGCCAATCCTACCGGACCTCTTCATATTGGCCATGGAAGGGCAGCTGCCTTTGGAGATAGCCTGGCTAATATCCTCTCCAAGGTAGGATATGAAGTAGAAAGAGAGTACTACGTCAATGATGTGGGAGGACAAATAAAAAGACTTTTTTCCTCGGTTTGGGCTCGGCTGAAAGAATTGGAAGGAGAAAAAGTTTCCTTCCCTGAGGACGGATATAAGGGAGAGTATTTAATAGAAATAGCCAAACAGGTCAAAAAAGAGCTGGGAAGTAAATTAAGTGAAATAGCTAAAGGTGTTGATTTAGAAAAGGAAATAGCCAAAGAGGAAAAAATTAATCAGATTACCGAGGGCTTTAGTTCAGAAAAGAAAATGGCCCAAAAAAAGAGAGAAGAAAAAGCTGAGTCACAAATACTTGGTTTACTGGGTAGATTTGCCGTAAACGAGATTCTTAAAGAAATCAAAGTTGATCTTAAAGTATTTGGAGTACGATTTGATAGTTGGATAAGTGAATCTAGCCTTCATCAAAAGAAAGCAATCCCTGAAATACTCTCTTATCTGCAAGAGAAAAACTATCTTTATGAAAAGGATGGAGCTCTCTGGTTTAAGACCTCCTTGTTCTTACCCGGCGAAGAGGATAGAGTTTTAAGGCGCAGGAATGGAGATTATACTTATTTTGCCAGCGATATTGCCTATCATCAAGATAAACTCCGCCGCGGATTTGACAGAATAATAGATATCTGGGGTGCCGACCATATAGGATATGTTCCTCGGATGAAGGCAGCCATTCAGGCTTTAGGCTATCCCGAAAAAACCTTACAGGTAATTATCTATCAACTGGTGACCTTAAAGAGGGGAAAAAAGAGAATTTCTGCCTCCACGCGTGAGGGGAAATTCATTCCCTTAAAAGAGGTTCTAGATGAAGTAGGCAGGGATGCGGCTCGTTTTTTCTTTCTTTCTCGCACCTGTGGTTCTCATCTTGATTTCGATCTAGAGCTGGCTAAAAAACAGACCCCAGAAAATCCTGTTTTTTACGTCCAATACGCTCATGCTCGTATCTGTAGTATCTTAGAAAACGCTAGAGAAAACAGGATAAAGATAAAGAATCCAGATGAGGTAAAATTAGATTTATTGACTACGCCTGAAGAAAGAGAACTTATGAAAGAGCTCTCTCTTTTGCCTGATGAGGTATACGAGGCAGCAAAGAGCCTTGAACCTCATCGTCTCACCACTTACTTACAAGAGTTAGCTACTCTCTTTCATCAGTTTTATACCCGCCACAGGGTAATAAGTGAAGATAGAGAATTAACTCAGGCCCGCTTAATGCTAGTCAAAGCTATAAAAATCGCTATTGGAGATGTCCTTGGTCTTTTAGGGATTTCTGTCCCCCAGAAAATGTGATTTGAAAGGAAAACGCAATGGCACGAATTTTTGGTAGGGATTATGAGAAAAAGGACCTGATGAAGTTTATTGGTGATATTTCTCAGGTAGCAGGGATGAAGAAATATGAGCTTTCGGAAGGAAAGAGTAGGGGAGTTCGCGCAGTAGATGTCTGGACGGGAACAGGATTTTACTTTACCGTATCTTTAGAGCGAGCAATGGATATAACCTGGGCATCATATTGGGGGAAATCTCTCTGCTGGCGCTCCTCAACTGGTGATGTTCATCCACACTTTTTTGAACCTGAGGGGCTGAGATGGCTTAGAAGTTTCTTCGGAGGATTACTTACTACCTGCGGCTTGACTTACGCCGGAGCTCCCTGCGAGGATCAAGGAGAAGAGTTAGGCCTTCATGGAAGAATCTCTCATATTCCGGCAGAAAAAGTCTCTTTAGATGAGAGATGGGAAGGAAATGATTATCTATTATCCGTGAAGGGACTGATGCGGGAAAGCGTAGTCTTTGGAGAAAATATCACTCTAAGAAGGTGTATCCGTACCCGACTGGGTGAGTCACGACTCTGGATTCATGACGCAGTAGAAAACGAAGGATTCAAAAAATCTCCCTTTATGATTGTCTATCATATAAACGGAGGATTTCCTGCTGTGGCGAAAGGTAGCAGGCTAATCTCGCCGACTTTGGAAATTACACCTCGAGATAAAGAAGCAGAGGAAGGAAAAGAAAATTACCATAAATTTACTTCTCCCATTTCTTACTTTAAGGAGAAAGTCTATTATCATGAGATGAAGGAGGACAGCTCAGGACTGGTTCATTGCGCCTTGATCAACGAAGATATTGAAGAAGGCGGCTTTGGTTTTTATGTTAAGTATAAAAAAGAACAACTGCCCCAATTCATTGAATGGAAGATGATGGGAGAGGGAGATTATGTGGTAGGAATGGAGCCGGCTAACTGCCTGGTAGAAGGAAGAGATAAGGAAAGAGAAAGGGGAACCCTGAAGTTCCTGGAGCCGGGAGAGAAAAAAGAGTTTGAGCTAGAGATAGGAGTTTTAGCTGGCAAAGAATCAATTGAGGAATTTAAAAAGCTTATTTCAGTCGACAAAGTCCGTATCAAGTCATTTAAACCCTAACCCACGAAAGAGATCGTTGAATCATATAAAAGAGATCTCCAAAACTCTATTTTAAATGTAATTTTTGCCCGAGGGATTCTAGAGCAAGATAGAGGAAAATTATGATAAAAACAAAATATTGTCGTATCTTAATACCGGTAGTAGTCGGAATAATTTTTATTAGTGGATGTATTGCACAACTAGCACTTACTCAAGGGGAAGTATCTACATTAAAGGCAGAAGCAGTTGGTTTATCCAGTGTTCAAATGCAGCCACTAAGCTTCATAAAGTACTATTCTCTAAGTCCTTTAGAGATAACTTTACAAGTTCCTCAATATAATTTACCATTGTCGGCCGGTGAAATATCAAATTTCCCAGATTTTTCTACAAAAATTTCTTTAAGTAAAAATGCATTAAATCTTTTAAGAGAAAATGGTTTTGTAGTCATCAATAATCCATTCAATCCGAAAGAGGAATATATTACCCAACCTTATGAAATCCTAAAAGATAGAGAAATACCTATTTTCATTACTCCAGACTCTTTACTGCATCTTTATCATATTCAATTTGATGAAACCTTAAGGCAGATTGAAGAAAGAGAATTCTATGACAAGATTTGGGAGATTAGCAAAGAACTACTCGAAGAATCTGTGGGAGGATACGGAAGTATTCAAGTTATAGGGCGGACATTGAGTCTCCAAGAAGAAGAACTTTCAGAGGCATATAAAAGAAATGCTGCATATTTTGCGGTAGGTTTGAGTTTGCTAGAGCCAAAAAAGAACCAATTATGTAGAGATGGTCGGGAGTGTAAAGACCCAGGTTTAGCTAGTGCATATTTCACAGAAGAAGAGTTAGAGAAGTATAGTTTTGATATCCCTGATTTTGTTAAAGAAGACGTGGAAAAGGAACTAGACTTAATAGAAAAACATGAAGGATTCTCAAAATCTCCAATTTTTATCTATATAGAAGACTATTCTCAATATGTTCCTCGAGGACATTACACAAGGTCAGAAAAATTAAAGAATTACTTTAAAGCATTTATGTGGTATGGAAAAATGAGTATGCTCATCAAAGGAACAGAGACCGTACTTCCTGGAGAAACTGACCCATTTAATCCAGAGGCTTTGATTTCAACTTATGATGCAAAAATCCAAACAATACAAGCTAGTTTAATTGCCTCGAAATTTGCAGAAAGTCAAAAGCTGAAAGATAAATGGGATAGAATTTATTCAGTAACTGCTTTTTATGTTGGACTATCTGATGATTTAGGACCTTATGAATATATAGAAGCATTAAATTCTATATTTGGAGAAAAATTTAATCCAGATGATTTAAGAGAAGAAAACTTGAGAAAATTAAAAGCAAAATTGGCTGAATACATGCCTCCAAAAATATTCGGTGGAACAGGGGACTGTGGAATAACTCCGCCTTTCACTCCAGAGGAGGCAGACCAATGCCTGGAGAAAACAAAAGGATTTAGATTAATGGGGCAAAGATTTATCCCAGATTCCTATATGTTTTCTAATTTGGTTGGTGCTTATACGGATGTTTACGCAGGCAACAAGGATTGCAGCGAGGTGTTTACTTGTGTGATTTCCCCTACTGGAAGACCTATTAGAGGATTTCCAAGAGGTTTAGATATGATGGCATTAATTGGTTCTGAAAGAGCCAAAGAGTTACTAAGAGAGTTGGACGATTCTAATTATGTAAGATATGAGGAGGCTTATAAAAAATTAGAAGGTGAATTTAATAATTTTACAGCCACTGAGTGGAATAAAAATCTTTATTGGTCATGGCTTTTCACTTTAAAGCCTTTATTGAAGGAATTTGGAGATGGTTATCCCACATTTATGCAAACAAAAAATTGGCAGGATAAAGAATTAACTACTGCCCTAGCGTCATGGGCTGAATTGAGACATGATACCATACTTTATGCCAAACAGAGTTATACAATGGCATTAACTTGTCTCCCTCCGCCAGAAAAACCAGTTGTTGGTTACATAGAACCTGTCCCTGAATTTTATAATAGATTGTTAGCTTTAACAAGAATGACAACTAAAGGCTTAGATGGAATGAATGTTTTGGATAATTCAGCAAAATATAGATTAGAAAGTTTGGAGAAAATATTAAAGAGAGTAGTAGAATTGTCAGAAAAAGAATTGAAGAATGAGGAATTAACTCAGGAGGATTATGATTTTATTAAAAATTTTGGTGACGAATTAAATGCTGTTATAGCAGGTGTAGATGAAAAAGCAAAGAAAACAACGATAATTGCAGATGTCCATACAGACTCGAATACAAAACAAGTTTTAGAGGAAGGGATTGGTTATGTCAAACTAATAGTTGTTGCCTACAAACTCCCGGATGGGAGAATTCTTGTTGGTGCTGGCCCAGTCTTTAGTTATTATGAATTTAAACAACCAATGAAAGATAGACTTACTGATGAGAAGTGGAGAGAGTTGTTAGCTTCTAGCCCACCAGAAGAGCCAGAGTGGATTTCTAACTTCACCGAGTAAATATGCTCGGGTATTTCCTGCCTTAATATGCTCGGCTGAATAGCTCTGGCTATTCAGCCATTTCCTGAGCCCAATATGCTCGGGTAAGTAGCGTTAGCTACTTAGCCAAATCCCAGAATACGTCTGGCTATTTCAAAATAGATTAAAAGGGAAGTTATATCGACAACCGTAGTAATTAAAGGGCCAGAGACTACCGCTGGATCAAGGCCCAACTTCTCAAAAATAATAGGAAGAGCCGAACCTAGAGAGGTGGCTATAGTTACGGTAGCAATCATACTAAGGCCCACTGTAAGTGCCAGGGGATAAAGGGGAAAACTCGTTTGTAGAGTGAATGCTCTTATAAGAGCTAGTAATCCTAAACCTACACCTATCATTATACCTATGAGGAATTCTTTTTTAATTACTCTCCGGATATCTCTCCGCCTTACCTCGCCTGTAGCCAGGCTTCTTACCATTACCGATGCTGCTTGAATACCAGCATTTCCTCCTGTACCCATAAGTAAAGGGATAAAGAAAGCCAATGGTAACCATTTTTTCAAAGTAAAGGGAAATCTCTCTAATATAATACTTGAGACAAAGCCTGCTATCACTAAAATCAAGAGCCAGGTCATTCGGTGCTTA
>DAOWIY010000062.1 GCA_030640665.1 Clostridia bacterium | reverse complement strand
GCCGAGCCTCTGGCTATTTTTCCATCTGGAGAGAAAATAATGGCGGGACGAAAGTATTTCTTTCTAATATAAGAAGCCAATAAACCAATTATGCCTGGATGCCACCCCTTTTTAGTAAGAATAATTACCAGCTCTTTACTCTCTGGCAGAAGTTCTTCTGCCTCTTTGCGCATCTTCTCTTCTATTTTCTGGCGATGCTTGTTTTCCCTATCTAAATCCTTAGCTAACTTAATAGCTTCCCCCGAAGAAGTTGACAGGAGAAGTCTTACCGCCTTGCGAGCCAGGGAGAGGCGGCCGCAGGCATTAAGTCTAGGAGCAAGAATAAATCCTACTTGCCCCTCCTTTATTTCTTTTCCTGATAGACCAGCTACATTAATTAATGCTCTCAAGCCAGGGTTAGAGGTCTGGCTAAGGTGTTCCAAACCTAACTTCACCAGAACTCTATTTTCACCTTTTAGGGAAACAACATCAGCGATAGTCCCCAGAGCTACCAGTTCCAGGTAATTTTTAGGATCTACCTTCCTGGGAAGAGGTCTTTGAGATAGAGCCTGCAGGAGCTTAAAAGCAACTCCCACCCCGGCCAATTCCTTAAAAGGATAAGGACAATCTTGCTGATAAGGATCAAGGATGGGATAAAAGGAGGGAAGCTCTCCTTTAACTCGATGATGATCGGTAACTATAACCTCTAGACCCAAACTTCTGGCATATTCTATTTCTTTGGAGCAGGAAATTCCACAATCACAGGTAATGATCAAATCCATCCCCATTTCTGCTGCTTTTTTTACCGAAGCCCTATTCAGTCCATACCCTTCCCCTTCTCTTTGGGGAATATAGAAATAGCTAGATGCCCCCAAATCGCGCAAAAAGAGTAATAAAAGAACAGTAGCACTGACTCCATCTACATCATAGTCACCATAGATGAGAATTTTTTCTTTATTAGAGATAGCCTTAAGGATTCTTTCTACAGCTTCCTTCATCCCTTTCATCAAGAAGGGATCGTGTAAATCCTGCCAGGAAGGATAAAGAAACTCCTTAATTTCCTTTTCTTCTATTTTTATTCCGCGATTATATAAAACTTGAATCATAAGGGGAGAAATATCCCATTCCTTAGACAAGGAAAGAGACTTCTTCCTATCCAACTGTTTTTGTACAACCCATTTTTTCTCTATTTTGTTCTCCCTCACCTTAATCCTCTCCCCTGGGGGAGAGGATAGATACCTCCTGAGGTATTTTTTCAAATTATAGCCTATTTGTGAGCTAAGTCAATTTTGAAATCCTCCCCACCCAGAGGAAGTAACTGTCTTCATTTCCTCACTCACTATCATTCCTTCGATACCGCTGAGAGTCTCGATTAATTTCATTCCCTCCTCAGGTCCCAGAACAAAAACTCCCGTAGCCAGAGCATCAGCACTGGCGGCATCGGGAGCAATAATAGTTACACTCATAGGCACATCCTGCACCGTCCACCCGGTCATGGGATTGACAATGTGGGCAAATCGCTTTCCCTCTAACATAAAGTATCTTTGATAATCACCAGAGGTGGCTACTGCCCCATCTTTTACCTTTATTACAGCGAAGATCTTACCCTCTTGGCGAGGATGCTGAATACCTATCTGCCATTTTTCTCCCTGGGAAGCTTTACCCAAAGCATATAAGTCTCCTCCAGCATTGACCAGAGCTTGCCTTACCCCATTTTTCTTTAAAACTTCTATAGCCTTATCTACAGCATATCCCTTGGCAATTCCTCCTAAATCAATCTGCATCCCTTTTTCTTTAAATCTAACCCAGTTTCCCTCCAGAACTAGCTTTTCATAGCCAACCAGGGAAACTACCTCTTTTATTTCTTCGGCAGTGGGAATCTTTTTCTTTTTTTTCGCTCTTTTCCATAAATTCACCAGGGGTCCGCAGGTAATATCAAAAGCTCCTCCCGTTAGTCTGGAAAACTCGATTGATTTCTTTATAACCTCCAGAGTCTCTTTGGAAACTGTGGCTTCTCCCTCCTGGTTAAGGATGGATACTTCGCTCTCCTTCCTATAAATATTCATTAAGGCATCTATTCTTCTCATCTCGTTAAAAGCTTCTTTAATAGCTTTTTCATTAGCGGGAACAGCGGTTATCTCAACCAGTGTACCCATAATCATTTCTGTGCGTTTGAGAGGTTTGATTTTTAACCTTTGTATGGTGTATCTACTCAATAAAAAAACAGCCAAAACCAAACAAATTACCACTATTAGTTTAGTTCTATTTCTTCTAAAAAACCTCAT
>DAOWIY010000101.1 GCA_030640665.1 Clostridia bacterium | reverse complement strand
TTAATTAGTGATTAGTTGACTAGAGATTAGTTTAATTAGCAACCTTGGATTTCTTTCTCATTAATTCTACACCCCTGGTCTAATCTCTAATTATCTAATCCACTAGTTATCTTCTTTTATGCGATAACCTGGGTCAATATGCTCGGGTATTTCCTGTGTCAATATGCTCGGGTGAATAGCTCTGGCTATTCAGCCAAATAGCTTTAGCTATTTAGTCATAAATCGCACCGCTACTTTTTCGGGTGAGGAGGTATAAGCAACGAGCGACGAAATGCGAGGATAATATGAAGGAAAAAAAGATTAATAAGGAAGAGGTTAGGTATATTGCTCATTTAGCACGGTTAGAACTAAGCAAAGAAGAGGAAGAAAAATTTAGCCGGCAACTGAGAGAGATCCTGGCCTACGTGGATAAACTGAAAGAGGTAGATACCCGCTCTGTGGCTCCCACCTCTCATGTCTTTACCTTAAAGAACATTTTCAGAAAAGATGAGCGAAAGGATTCCTTGCCAGTGGAGGAAGTCCTGCGTAATGCTCCTCAACAAAGACGAACCCAATTTCAGGTGCCAAGAGTTATAGAATAGAACTCCTCTTGGCAAAAACCCCCTCTACTAAAAAGACAGGGAAAGCCAAAAGACAGTTATAGAGAAAAGCAGGGAAAATAAGGGGGATAAGTTTTCCTAAAAAAGAAGAGGAAAGATGAAAGATTGATAGCCAAAGGGAAAGAATAACTCCATTCAAGACGGTAACCACCCCCATCATCAGAAGAAGAAAAATTACATTCTCCTGGTAGATTCTTTCCCTCATCTCACCCACCAGAAATCCTATTAAGGCTAGAGAAAAGGCACGCAAACCCAACATAGGGAAGAAAAAGATATCCTCTAAGAGTCCAATTGCAAAACCAGCTAATAATCCCCGCTTCCAACTATTCCTCCAGGCCCACAGCACAAGTAGAATTAAAAGAAGGTCTGGCTTACTCCATCTTGTTTGAACTCCCCCTATAAGGACAGCTTGCAGCGTAAAAACAACAAGGACTAAAAAGATGAAAATAGTAATTTTCTTCATTTCTGGATTAAAAATAATTCTTCCAGTTTTCCAAAATCCACCGAAGGAACCACTTCTACCTCTTGAAATAATTGATTAGGACTCTTTCGTATTCGAGAAATTTCCCCCACCAAGATTCCTTTGGGAAAAAGCCCTCCCAAACCCGAAGTTACCACTCTATCCCCTACCTTAACAGAGGCTCTGCCGAGCAAATATTTTAACCCACATATCCCCCTTTCCCCCTTGCCTTGCAGAATAGCCACATCTCTGGTTCTTTGAACTCG
This sequence comes from Clostridia bacterium, assembly GCA_030640665.1. Lineage (GTDB taxonomy): Bacteria > Aerophobota > Aerophobia > Aerophobales > AE-B3A > JAUWRC01. The sequence continues at coordinate 6,495 of DAOWIY010000101.1, read as the reverse complement.
AACCCCTACTTTACTAGCCTCATCAGGAATTAGCAAAACTTTAGCTTGATGAGGATAGACCTCAATTACTTTTCCTACCAATCCCTGGGCGTTAACTACCACCATATCCTTCTCTACCCCCTCCTTCTCACCTTCACCAAGGACAATTACTTTAAAATAATTATGGGGGGTATAAGCTATCACCTCTACGGGTAAAAGCCCGTAAGGTTGCTCTTTTTTGAATCCAAGCATCTCTTGTAATCTCTGATTAGAGGAAATTGCCTCCTCATAATAGCCTTTCTCTTTAAAAAGGAGTTTGGCAATTTCAGCTTTAAGTGCCTCATTCTCCCTTCTAAGCTTTTCTGAAGTATGGATATCCTCCAGGAATTCAGTCAATCTCATTTTAAGATCAAAGCTAGTAGTTTGCAGAGAACCAATTATAGTATAACCTTTTTCTCTAATCAGAGGTGCTATGTCTCTCTTATAACTAGAAATGGAGAGTAAGATAAAGGACAGGAAAAGAAAAGTAGTTAAGAAAAATATTTTGGGATGAATTTTCATTTAAAGTCTGGTGTGATCTCTACCAAAGACAATAGATCCCCATCATCCAATAACTTCTCTACCCCTAGCACTACGGAAAAAAGAGGATCCGGGGTGAGCTTGACGGGAAGATGGGTTCTTTTAAAGATATATTTATCCAATCCTTCAAGGCAGGCTCCTCCCCCCGTAAGAAATATTCCTCTCTCCATTATGTCTCCAGCCAGCTCAGGTGGACTTTCCTCCAGAGTAGCCTCAATCATCTCACAGATTGCTTCCACTACGGGAAAAAGAATCTTACTCAACTCTTCAGAATCTAGTTTTATCTCATCGGGAAGCCCGTTGGTGAGGTTTCTGCCTTTCACCTTCATTGTTTTTTTTTGAGAATTAGGACAAGCACAACCTATATCTATCTTTATTCGCTCAGCCATTTGCTCTCCTATAAATAAATTGTAATTTTCCTTTAGATATTGAATTATAGCCTGATCCATCTCATCCCCGGCTATTCGAATGCACTTACTTATTACTATCCCGTTGAGAGAAGTTATGGCCGCCTCACTGGTTCCTCCCCCAATATCCACCATCATATTCCCCACTGGCTCAGATATAGGAAGACCAGCTCCAATAACGGCTGCTACCGGCTCAGTCACCAGATGAACTCGACGAGCTCCTAACTGCATACCTATATCTATGACAGCCCTTTTTTCTACTTTGGTAGCCTGGGAAGGAACGCCAATTACCAATTTAGGGCCGATTAGGCGCCGATAAGGTTGAGCCTGAGAGATAAAATACTCAACCATCTTTTGAGTAATGTCAAAATCAGCGATTACTCCGTCTTGCAAAGGACGGACAACAAGAATATTATGAGGGATCTTTCCTAGCATCTCCTTGGCCTCTTTCCCTATTCCAATAAGTTTCCCATTCTTGCGAGTCAAAGCCAATATAGAAGGCATATTTAGAACAACTCCTTTATCTTTAACACAAACCAGAGTATTTGTTGTTCCTAAATCTATCCCCAGGCTATCCCCCCATATCTTAAACTTAAATATATCTCTAAACATAGGCTTATTATAACCAAGCAGGAAGCAAAAGTCAAGAAATGCCTCAGGAAATGTCCTTCGGCAAGCGTGTAATTAAACTTCAGGAAAATTGAATTTGCCAAGATTTGGAAAAAAATATATAATGCGAGCAAAATTGGGAGTTTTATTATGCTGCTGCAAAATTTAAGAAAATCTATCAAACCAGGGATGTGGATAATTGCTATAGCATTTGCAGCCTCTCTTTTCTTCATGTATGGGCGTTCCGAAAAAGGACAAAAACCACTGGCTGAGGTTAATGGCGTAGCTATATCTTATCAAAAATTCGCTCAAAGCTATCAAAATGCATACGAAAATTACCGGCAAATATCCAAGACAGAACTCTCCCCTCAACTAGAAGGGTACTTAAGATACTATGTGCTAGGGGAGTTGATAAAAAATGAGCTTCTCTGGCAGGAGGCAAAAAAAGCAAAAATTAAGGTTAGTGAAGGGGAACTAACCGATGTAATTAAGAAAATAATGGAGCCTTTCGGTTCTCAAGAAACATTTATGAGATACCTTGACTCTCGGCATATCTCTTATTCTGATTTTAAAGAAGACATCAAGAGACGGATGACTATAAATGAACTCATTCAAAGGGTCAAAGAGAGCATAGAGGTGAGCGACGAAGAGGCTAAAGACTATTGGACAATGGAAAATGAAAAGATAGGGATCTCCTACCTCTTCCTAGAACCTGGCAAATACAAAAAAGAAGTAAAAACTACACCAGAGGAAATAGAAAAGTATTACGAGGAACACAAAGAAGACTTTACTATCCCTGAGAAGGTAAAGGTGGATTATATTTTAATAAAATCTGAAGAATTCCTCGATAAAACAGGCGAGCCTATTGAGGAGACATTAGAAGCATACTATCAAGAGCACTTAGCTTACTTCAGGGTTTCAGAAAAAAGAAAATCCAGCCATATCTTAATTGAACTAGCTTCTTCTGCCAGTGAAGAAGATGAAAAAAAAGCAAAGGAGAAAATAGAAGAAATAGAGAAAAAATTAAACGAGGGAGCTGATTTCGCTGCCCTGGCTAAAAAATACTCTGAGGATTCCTTCTCTGCTGAAAAAGGAGGAGATCTGGGATTTTTTACTTACTCCCAACTGGTTCCCTCTTTTAGTGAAGCTCTCTTTTCCCTGAAGGAAGAAGGAGAAGTGAGTAAGATAGTGAGAAGTCCTTTCGGCTATCACCTTATTAAGTTAACAGGAATAGAGGAGGCTCATATCAAGCCTTTCCAGGAAATGAAGGAACAAGTGAGGCAAATGTGGATTAAAGAGGAGAGTGAAAATTTAGCTAAAAAAGAGATAGATGATATCAGAAAAAAAATAGAGGAAAAAAAGATTACCTTTGGTGAGTACATAGAAAAGCATCCCCAATATAGTAAAACTACACTCTTTTTTGCCCGAGGGGAAAAAATTGAGGGTCTGGGATGGGTTTCTCAGTTCAGCGAGACAGCCTTTTCCCTTGCCCAGGGAGAAATTAGTTTTCCTCTTAGGATTTCGGAAGGATACTGCCTTATTAACCTCAAAGAAAAGAAACCCTCTTATATACCCCCTCTAAAGGAAGTAGCTGAAGAAGCAAAGGGAAAATTAATAGAAGAAAAGACTATAAAAATAGCTGAGGAAAAGGCAAGCCAGGTAGAAAAAGAAGCCAAAGAAGACAAAAATTTATCTTTATTAGCTAAAGAACTAGATCTGGAATATAAGAGTATAGAACCTTTCAAGCGGACAGATTCAATAGAAGGAATAAGTTCACAAGATAGAGAAAAATTTGTCCAGACCACCTTTTCCTTAAAGAAAGAGGAGATAAGCAAGCCCTTAAGACTAACCAACGGATACTACATAATAAAATCAACTCAAAGAGAGCTCCTCCTGGAGGATTTCTTTAAAGAGAAAGAAAAATTTAAGGAAACTCTACTTTTCCAAAAGAGAACAAAAACTCTAAATCTCTGGCTGCAAAAGCTAAAAGAAAAGGCGAAAATAGTGGATAATTCTAGCCTATATATTCCGTAAAGATTCTTATTCTTCTCTCCTTAATTGAGAAACACAACCTCTCTGGACTCTTAGCCTGACCTGATTAGCTGCTTCTATTTCTACGTAGCTTTTTTTAAGATTGGTAATAGTCCCGTAAATCCCTCCCGTGGTAATTACCTTATCTCCTTTCTTCAAATTCTCTATCATCTGCCTGTGTTCTTTCTGTTTTCTTCTCTGAGGAAGAATAAGAAGAAAATAAAAGATCACAAAGATAAGGATAAAGGGCATGAGACTTGTAAGCATCCCTCCTGCTCCAGATGCTGCTTGTCCATTAGCAGCTAAAACAACTCCATACATTCTAACCTCCTTTTCAATTTATATATCGTTGAATAAACTCATTCTTAAACTTCTCAAACTTATCCTTCTTGATAGCGCTAGCCGCCTCTTTCACCAGATGAGCTAAAAAATATAGATTATGATAGCTGGTAAGGCGCATTCCCAAAATTTCTCTTGCCCAAAGAAGATGTCTTAGGTAGCCCCTAGAATAATTCCTGCAGGTATAACAATCGCATTCTGGATCTAAAGGAGCAGGATCTTCTTTGTATTCAGCATTTCTAATAGTCAGCTGACCTTTTTTGGTAAAAACTGTACCATTCCTGGCAATACGAGTGGGAAGAGCACAATCAAACATATCTATACCCAGCGAAATATCCTCCAGAAGTTCTTCTGGCGTTCCTATACCCATCAAATAGCGAGGCTGAGAGAAGGGGAGAGATTTCGTCGTAAATTTAATTACCTCCTTCCTTAATGAAAATGGTTCTCCCACACTTAAACCTCCCAGAGCATAGCCATCAAAATCTAGCTTAACCAATTCCTCAGCACATCTCTTCCTTAAATCCTTAAAAACGCTCCCTTGTACTATACCAAACAGTCCCTTATTTTTATCCTCTGGCCAGGCAAGCTTTGTTCTTTTGGCCCAATTCAAAGTTCTTTCCAGAGCTTTTTCCGCTTGCAAATGAGTAACAGGATAAGGACTACACTCATCAAGAACCATTATTATATCTGCTCCCAAAGCCAGTTGAATCTTGAGAACCTCCTCCGGAGTTAAAAAATGCTCAGAGCCATCAAGGTGCGATTTAAATTTTACTCCCTCTTCATTAGACTTCTGCAAAGGAGATATACTGAAAATCTGATATCCCCCGCTGTCGGTAATTACAGCCCCTTTCCAATTCATAAATGAATGCAGCCCTCCCAGCTTCTCAATAATTCGATAACCGGGACGAAGATAGAGATGATAGGCATTACAGAGAATAACCTTTATTCCCATCTCTCTTAATTCCTCAGGAGAGATAGCTTTGACACTCCCTTGAGTGCCTACAGGCATAAAGGCAGGAGTATCAAAAGTACCATGAGAAGTAAAGACCCTTCCCCATCGGGCACCAGTTGAGGCATCTTCATGTAGTAAAGTAAACTGCAATTCTCACCTATAGCGTTTAGCGGATATCGTATAGCGTTTAGTTTTTACTATACACTAAAAATAGCAGGGATGAAGAGGAAGTCAAATTAAACCTTAATTTAAATTAAGAGCATAGCATCTCCAAAGGATAAGAAGTGATAATTTTCTTTTACTGCTTCTCTATAGGCAGCCAGTAATTTCTTTTTTCCGGCAAAGGCAGCCACTAGAAGAATAAGAGAGGACTTCGGCATATGAAAATTAGTAAGGAGTCCCTCTATCACCTTAAATTTATACCCCGGATAGATAAAAAGATTCGTCCAGCCTTCCCCTGGTTTAACTTGCCCACACTGAGTAGCCTGTGTTTCCAGAGTCCTGGTCGTAGTAGTGCCTACTGCCACTATCCTGCCCTTCCCCTTTTTAACCTCATTAATGGCTGCTGCAGCCTCTTTATTAATCACAAAATACTCTTCTGGGATCTTGTTCTTCTCCACCTTCTCTCTAGACAAAGGCTTAAAACTAGCCCATCCTGTGTGCAAAGTGATCTCAACTACTTTTATTCCTCTCTCTTTTATCCTCTCAAACAAAGAATAAGTAAAGTGAAGTCCTGCTGTAGGAGCAGCTACGGCACCCTCTTCTTTGGCGTAGACCGTCTGATATCTTTTTCTATCCTCAAGGGAGGGACCTTCATCCCTTTTAATGTAAGGAGGAAGAGGAATCTGGCCAATTTTAGCTAAAATTTCCTCTACCCCTTTAGAGGGGGTAAACTCAACCACGGCTTTTGCCCCTTGATCTTTACTTATCACCCTTGCCATAAGTCTGGTTTGCGAAAAGTAAATCTGGGTTCCTTCCCTAATCCTCCCCGCAGGTTTTAGTAAACACTCCCAAGAGCTCATTCTTTTCTTTTGTAAAAGAAAAATTTCCACCTTTCCCCCTGTTTCTTTTTTTCTTCCCTTTAATCTAGCCGGAATTACTCTGGTATTGTTCAAAACCAACAAATCTCCTTCCTGTAAAAATTCTACTACCTCGTAGAACCTTTTGTGCTCTATTTCGTCCCTGTCTCGATGAAGTACTAATAGGCGAGAACTATCCCTGGAGATAAAAGGCTGTTGAGCGATAAGCTCTCTGGGTAGATAATAATCAAATTCCTCCAATTTCATCTTCACTTCCTTTTGCCAAAACGTCCTTAAGAGTATCAAGAAAACTTCCTTTGGTCAAGATAAGCCTCAGGACAAAATATGCACATTATATGGCGAAATATGTACACCATACTCTTCTCTCCCTCTCGCTGTATCTCGCATCCCTCGCCTGTTTCCGAGCTTCGTGCCAAGATAAGCTCCTAGAAAGCTTGCCCTCCCCCAGTTTTTGAAATCTCGCTATAAACCTGCCTTTAACTAATCTTTTTCTTTCTAAAATCTAACCTAAAATTTCTTGACAAAATTTGTCTTTCAGTTAACATACTGATAGAGGAGG
>DAOWIY010000116.1 GCA_030640665.1 Clostridia bacterium | reverse complement strand
CTTTAGCTTTGCTATTATCTCATCTATCCTGCGTTTAGTCTTTTTATAGGATATCTCGGTGGGTTCTTTCTTATCCAAAAGAGCGTAAGAGACTATTTTTATCTTATGATTAAGATGGTCAAAAATAAGCAAAGTATGGCCCAGCATAAATAGAGAATCGGGCAAGTTTAAGTCATCCGGGTTCTCTTGGGGAATTTGTTCCCAGAAACGTATCATATCATAGCCAATATAACCCACTGCTCCTCCAGAAAAATAAGGAAGATTTGGTATGTTGACCGTTTTGTATTCACTCATAATTTCTTTTAGGAGCTCTAAAGGGTCTTTTCCTTTGGGAAGAGTCTTAGTTTGTTTTTCCCCTTTGCGGATTATCTCTACCTTTTTCCCTTTACTCTTGAAGATAAGAGCAGGATTGCTGCCTAAAAAGGAATATTTTCCTAATTTTTCTCCCTTTTCTCTGCTTTCCAGAAGATAGGAAAATTCTCCTTCCGCTACTTTCATAAAAGCAGAGACAGGCGTTTCCAGATCAGCCAGAATCTCTCTATAAACAGGGATAAAGTTTCCCTTTTTAGATAATTTTTTAAATTCACTTTCTTCTGGATAATACAATATTTTACTCCTTTAAATAAAAAACCGAGCGATAAACCCGGTGTTCGAAGAAAATAACCTCTAACCTTAGCTCATCTTTGCTCATCTCGTCTTAAATTCGTATCTCGTTGTTCGTATCTCGTATCTCGAAAAAGTTAAGTAGGACGCAGATTTCCGCAGATAAATAAAAGAAATTTTGTGGACAAAGTCTAATAAAAGCCCAACTTCTTAGAAAGAAGACTTTGGTGATTCTTTAGTCAATTTTCTGCCACTGGTATACTTAAATCCTCATAATCTGCGTTTATCAGCGTCCAAAAAAGAAATTCCTCATTTACCAGATTCTACTTTTCCGTACTTGAAAAGGATTTCAGCTTTCTCTATTTCCCCATTTATCTCTTGGAGATTTGGTGTCTTGCTCTGGCTCCCGTGAGACCTGGTTTTTTTCTTTCCTTCATTCTGGGGTCTCGGGTTAAAAAGCCTGCCTTTTTTAAAATTCCTCTAAGTTCGGGATTGACCTTCAAAATAGCACGGGAGAGCCCGAGTCTTATAGCTCCAGCCTGTCCGCTTAGCCCTCCTCCACTCACTTTTGCCTCTACATCAAATTTATCCAGAAAATCTACTTTCTCCAGAGGCTCTCTTGCTATTTTGCTATGAACCTTCCGGGGAAAATAATCATCAATAGCTCTCTTGTTTACAGTTATATTACCACTTCCTGCCTTCATTCTGACCTTAGCCCTTGCTTTCTTTCTTCTTCCTATGACTAAATACTCTTCCATTCTATACTCCCACTTCTTTTGAATTGAATCGATTTACGATCAGGTTAAATACTATCACAAATTTCGATTTCGTCAACTCGCTCTGCGATCACTCTAGAACTCTACGATTTCTCTTTCTCAGGAACGGCTTCCGGAATGAGATACTTGAAAAATTTTGAGTTAAGAGGGACTACAATGAGGGTTTTTTGGGGGAGAGTCTTTCGGTAGGTCTCAAGTGTTTTTGAAAAGTTAAAGAAATCGGGATCCTCTTCATAGGCCTGAGCATAAATTGCCGTAGCTTTGGCATCCGCCTCTCCCATTATTTCTTGTGCCCTTCTATAGGCTTCCGATCTTATCTGGGCTAGCTCTTTTTCCATTTTTCCTAATATCTTAGCTTTTTCTCCTTCTCCTTCCGATAAGTACCTATTTGAAATCCTGTTTCTTTCTGCCTTCATTCTAGCAAAGACAGCCTGGGTATTAGCTTTGGGTAGATCTGCCCTCTTTATTCTAACATCTATGACCTTTATTCCGTATTGTCTGGTTATCTTATCACTTTTTTCCGTCACCACCTCCATAATTTTTTCTCTTCCTATCTCTATCTTTTCTATCTCTCTTTTTGTTTCTTCCTCCCAGGCTAGCTCAACAGATATGATTTCTCGATTTGATGTTCTTATGGTATCTGTCATATTATACTTACCAACTTCTTCTCTTACTATAGAATAGATAATATCATCTAATCTGGCGTGAGCTCCAGCTTCATTTCTCACTGTCTTCATAAAGAGGAGTGGATCAACTATTCTCCAGCGGGCATAGTTATCAAGAAATATATATTTTTTGTCTTTGGTAACACATCTTCTTGCTGTTACCTCGTACTCGAGCAGTCGGTCTTCGAATTTATTTGCTTTCTGAATAAAAGGTTTTTTTATGTATAAACCTGGTTTTTTAACCGTTTTTATGGGCTTTCCCAGCTCGGTGATAACTACCTGGTTTATTTCATTGACAGTATAAACAGCAGAATTAAGCGTTAGAAGTCCTATCAGTACTATTATGCCTTCAAGTATCATAAATCTGGATTCGGCAATCTTCATTCTAGTCCTTTTCCTCTAATATTTAAGAACTTTAGAAGTCCCTCCTCAGTCTCAGGCATGACAATCTTTTCGATTTCTGGCAGGATATCCTCCATTGTTTCTAGATAAAGTCTGTCCTTGGTTACCTCTTTAGCTTTTCTATATTCTTTTAATCTTCGCAAAAACCTTTCTGCTTCACCTTGAGCATGTTTTGTCCTTTCTACCGCATATGCTTCTGCTTTCCTTATCGTCTTCTCTGCTTCTCCCCTGGCTTTAGGAACTTCCTGGTTATACTCTCCCAGAGCCTCATTGACCAATCGTTCTCTAGCCTCTCTGGCACTGGCAACCCCTTCAAATGCCTCTTTTACCTCACCAGGGGGATGAACATCCTGTAGTTTCACCGTAACTATATAGATACCGCTCTTATATAGGTCTAAAATCTTTTGCAGCTGATCCGCCGTCGCCTCTTGAATTTCCTCTCTTCCCACTGTAAGTGCCTCATCAACGCCTCTGTCTCCAATAGTCTGTCTCATTGCCGCCTCTGCAGCGTCTTTTATTGTTTTTTTGACATTTCTAACATTAAAAAGATAATCCTTAGCATCCTTAATTCTATATTGGACGATAAACCAGAGGTCCACTATATTTGTATCTCCGGTTAGTATCAAGGCCTCTTCTTCGATGCTTTCATAAACAGCCGGCGGCCCGGTCTTTATAGTTTTATATCCAATTTCCATCTTTTGAATCTTGGCTATTTCTGGCTTATCTACTCTTTCCACTGGCCAGGGTATATGATAATATATTCCCGGACTTCTGGAGATATAATATCTTCCCCAGCGTCTTACGATTCCCTCTTGTTCTGGATGAACGATATAAATCCCTGACAAAGCCCAGAGGACTATAGCTCCTAAAACTATGGCTAATCCTATTTTTTTACGATTCATGTAGCCCCTCACTTTAAGATTCCGTAGGTAGTGAATATTCTGAGGACCTCGTTGGGCAGCTCAGCCAGCTTATCCCTCTTTATAATTACATAATCATCTATAAGAAATTTTGCGCACCTCTCATGTTCGGACCCAATAACAAACAAGAAAGGAAGAATTCCCTCTTCTTGTAATTTTTTAAGAACATCTCTTACTGTTTGTGGGGTGTCCGGTTCTCCATCGGTTATGATGGAAAGACCCTTTGGTATTCCTTCTACTTTTTTTAGATTGGCAGCAATATATTCTATAGCGTTGACCATTAGTGTGCCCCCATAGGGGCATAAGGACATTATTCTTCCTCTACTCTCTTCGGTGTAGTCTTCCTTAAAGTCCTTTATTATGTGAACTGTATCCCTATAATTCATTATTTCCTTGAATGAGACTCCCCCTGAATGGAAAGCAAAGATACCAAAGGGATAACCAGAATAGTTTAATGCTTCACCCTGAATCAATAAAGCATCTTTAATATAATCAATTATTTGGTATCCAAATCCAAAACGTGTAGAAGAGCTTATGTCTGCTAACATAGCCCAGGCCGCTTTTTTCCTGCTGCTGGTTCTTTTCCTGAATATTTTTTTGGCTGGTCTGACTCCTGTAGCCTCATGTTCTAACTCTACCTGAATATATTCTCTTATGTTAATTTCTTCCCCTCTCCTTGCTTTCTTTTTTCCTCTGTATCTTTCTTCTAATCTTTTAAAGTAGCTTTCGATAGCTCTGATCTCTCCATTATACTCATTTATTATCTTATGTGCTTTCTCAATGTCGTTCTCAGAGCTTTCGGGTCTGGATAAATTCACACCCCGGCTGGGCTTCGGTATTATTCTGGGGAAGGGACCAGTGCCTGGCCAATAGCTGATTTTATCTTTTTTTGGGATTCTTTTTTCTAATTCTTCCCTGGAAAATTTCTTCTTTTCTTTATCTTTGCTTCTATCTTCCCTCCTCTCCTTTTCCTCTTTTTCCAAGCTTTCCTTTCCTACCTCTTTTTGCTGCTTTTCTTTTTTTTGTTGAGCTTTTTGTTCTTTCTTAATTATATCAGAATCTTGCCTCTCTTTTTGCTTTCCTTCTCGCTCTTTCTTATTTTCTCCTCTTCCCTCTCTTGGTTTTATATAACCTCTATATTTTCTAGGCAGCCCCGGAGACAGCTTGTCATGGTCTCTACCGGCAAAAGAAGGAAGCTGGGGTATGGGTTGCTTTATATCAAAATTTTCCTTGAACTTAGCATATATCTTTTCTGTTGCCTCAAGAGAAGCATGAATATCTTTATCTTCTGCATCTCGTGCTATACTCACGCATTCATTTAAAAGATTCTCATATTTAGGAACTGTCCCATCAACAGTTTCCTCGAGCAAGGTTTTTTGCAAGAAAAGCTCTCTGAAAGCATCTAACTCTTTTCCCTTTTTCATCAGATATTTGGGACTTGGTCTTCTATGAAGGTAAATAGGTTTCTCTTTTTCCCTGGAAAAACGTGCCAGTCCCGGTAATTCTTCTCTAGCCTTGTGATCTATTCGGTTGTCTTCGACAATGTTAAAGATCTCATGAGCAAGGGTAGGATTTTCTCTAAATTGGTACTTGAGGAAAAAATTTTCCAGAAATCGATTTATAGATTTAGCCTCGTATGGCTCGGGGGCATATAATTCCTTATGTAATTCAATGAATTCCTTTATGTGGTCTGATTCGTGCCTTACGGCACTGGCAATCATGGTTTCGTTATCAGAATCAGCCCGGGCAAGGTTAAATTGAGCTGGCAAGTGTATTTTTCCCCCATCAGTAAAAATAACCGGCCCAGCAAGGGGGGATAATAAGGGTTTTTTCTCAAAAACAAGCCTATGTTTTTCACTGGCTCCATCCCCTATTCTAAAATCTATCACCCTTTCTAACTCAGCCTCTATTTTTTTACAAATAGCCATTGTTCGCCCTTATTTTCCTATTTTTTTATCAACCTTCTCCAATAGCTTCTTATATAATGTCTGGTTACTTTCATAAGTTGTTTTTGGATTAAGCATATGTACCTCTATCAGCTTTCTAAGCGGCTGTTTGCTATTCAAAGATGCCTGTGAGATCTCAACCGCTCCCCTTAAACCCATATCCTTTTTGTAGGTGACAAGGATATCTCTGAAATCAAAAAGAAGGTCGGTTATGAGAATGGCTCTTTTGTCATCTAGTCCTGGCGCTCTTGATTTAAGTATATTGATGGTACCTTCTTTATCCGGGTAATCAACCTTAATTTGGGCCCACCTTTCCAGAAAAGCGTCGCTGAGCTCAATAGGTGTATATCTGGAATCTAGATTACCAGAAGAAATCATCTTGAAATTTTCTCCGCTTTCAATAATTTCAAAACCGTACTGTGATTGAATTGTTATTTTCTTATCATCGAGGACACCATGCAGTCCATACAAGACACCTGGATCTACAGGGCCTATCTCCTCAAAGTAAAAGATGCCGTTATGAACCATAGCCAGAGTCAAAGCTCCAGGCGCCTTTATAGGTTTAGGATCGGCAGGAACCCATGAACCTACTATATCATCCATTGTTGTTTCTCTGTTACCGGTAGGAGCCATATAAAAAGGTATATTGTTTATGCAAGCATACCACTTAATCATAGTGCTCTTGCCACATCCAGTAGGGCCATTTAACAAAATGGGTTTTCCTTTATCTACCAGCTCACAAAATACTTCCCACTCCCCTTTTTGATCTATATATTCAACAGCTTCTGTTAATTTATTGATGGGGTAGTTTGAAAGAATAAAATTGCTATATTTCCCTTCCTCTATCTCTTCTAATGCCTCAATAGACTCGAGGGCTTTAGCCTTTTTATCTTTCAACTCATCCAGTATTTTATCTAATACAAACAAAGAAAGAAAATCTGTGTGCTCAAAGCCGGTCTCAAGCTCCAGAAGACCCCTAATTTTTTTCTCTCGCCTGAAAAGGTAATAGCTGCCTATAAGCACATTTCTTTTTATATCGTATCCTTTAAAGAAGCCGTTCTTTTCTAACTTTTCCCTTCGCCTTTTACCTAGCTTACCCTTATCAATAGTTATTATATCATAATTGTTTGAAGGTGATTTAAGAATAGCTGTTTTTCTATCCTTGAAAGAGAAAAGTGTCGTTTTGTTTTGAGTTATTGTCCTTAGATGATAATCCTCAAGAGGGTAATTTTCTGCTATCCAGGCGCCCAACTTACCTATTCTTCTACAATTTGCCCCTTCAATGAGGTTTATATTATAATAAACAGGGAGATAAATTTCCTCCTCCAGGCCCACAAAATCTACTTTTATTGTCTTTTCTCCGGCAAGGGGTGTAATTAGGGCACTTTCCCCTCTTTTGTCTTTCTTGAACTCCACTATATATCTATTCATTTGTTTCCTTTTTTTCGCTGCCTTTATTTTCCTTCCCTTCCCCTGTTTCTTCCTCTTTCTTCTCCTTTACTCTCTCCTCTTTCTCTTCTTCTGCGTTCTCCTCTTTTTTCTCTACCTTCTCCCTTTCCTCTGCTTCCTTTCCTTCTTCCTCCTCTACTTTCTTCTCTTCCCATACCCTACCAAAATCTGCCTCTTCTCCTATTTCTCGCGGTTCTTTTATCTCAACACGCCATATATCAAGATCTTCTTCTTTCGGCTCTGTTCCGTTAATAAGATAATTAGAGAAAGCAAAAGAACTCTGATATGTACCTTTGTATCCAACGATAACTGCCTTGAGGTCCTCAGATTTTGCGAAAGATAGAACTACTGGTTCCCACTCTCTAGCTATTTTCTTGCTCTCTCGTATTAAGTGGTGGCTTAAAATAGATTTTCTTCCTACGTCCAATGTTTTATCGAATTCCTCTTCCAGATTTTTCAACTTTATACTCTTCTTTCTAAAATGAGCCAATAGGCTTTTATCTAAAGCCGCATATTTTTTGAAAAAGTACTTTTCTAGAGGATATGCACCTATTTGGAAAAAAGGGGAAGTGAACCTGCCCCAATCAGCTAGCCAGGGAATTATCGCTCCACAGATAACATCCCCAAAGACAAAGTAGAATCCTGCAATCACGGCAGTAATTTTAGGATTTGAGTAAGTACTAGCAATAATAGCAATCCAACCAAGCGCTTCTGCTAAAACACCATATTTTATCACTCGCCTGCTGGCATATTTTCTCAGCTCCCCTCCTCCCTTTTGTTGGGGATTAATTTTTACTTTGCCGCTTCTGAACTCTTTTTCAAAACCTCTATCTAGATATCGTATGAAATTCTCTTTTTTATTTCTGATGTTCACCTCAAAAAGATAATTGACCCTATCAGTTAATACCTTAAAGTAATGGTAAGCCTTTTCGCTATTTTTGTGTTCAACCAGCACAATAGCGTTAGAGCTCTCATTATTTCCATAGATTCTTGATTGAAAACCAGCCTGATTTCTCACTTCAAAAAATCTTCCGTCTAGATATCCTCCAATTCCTTTACCTAACTCATCATCGAGCTCTTTTATCTTCATTATTAATTTCCAATAAATCTTCTTATAAATTCCTGCTCAAAGACCCTTTTTGAGATAGCTAATGGAATAAAGCGCAGAAGTTCTTCTATGCCAGATGAAGTTTTTGTACTCACCGAGAGAAGTGTTGATATATCATTACTTTTTCTAAAACAATAAATTTTTCCCTTAACTTCGGAGTCGTTGAGGAGATATGAGTGAGTCAACCCTAATTTTTCTAGTTTTTCTCCAAGCTTTTTCCCTTTTTCCTTTTCTTCCTCAACAATCGTCTCGTTTTTGGATAATCTCTTGAAAGACAGATAAACTCCATCAATCCTTAATCTACCAGACTTTTCTAAATAAGCGACCTCCTCTTTCTTGCTGTTATAAACTCTAATACAGCTCTTTTTGGGGTAGAATGTCTCCACATAGCCCTCTATTCTCTGAGGAGTTTTTACTTCTGTTAATAGAGGCAGTTTTCCACCCCTTAGTATAAAATCACATCCTATATAGCCCAGGGGTTTAGTTTCTTTCTCTATCCCCAGCAGATATGTTTTGTTCTCTTTGGTTCTAATTATATACCTGCTCATTGGCCTATTCTTCTAGATTCGGCAGTTCTTCTTATAATCTCCTCCTTATTATACTTAATTTTGAGGAGATTTCAAGGTCAAAATCTCATAACTCATAATGAGAAAAATTGACTAAGTTGACTCCCTCATCAAGATGTGGTAGACTTAGCGACAGAAAGTAACAAGAAAGAAGTTATGATTAAACAAATTCGGCAAAAATTTAAGGAAGAAAAATATCGAATTGCTAGACATTGTCAGAGACGCTGTGATAGTCGAGGCATTTCTCTCAATGAGATTAAAGAAGTAATCGCTAAAGGGAAAGTCATCAAAACCTATCCGAAGGATTCTCCTTATCCGAGCTATCTTATTCTCGGCTACGTTCGCAATGGTAAGCCTCTTTATATCCTCTGTGCTTTGGGAGAACTTGTTCATATCATTACCGTCCATTGGCTGGACCCAGCTAAATGGCTAGATCCTAAAACTAGAAGGGAGAAAATACCATGAAAGATTCTTTGTGTGCAGTGTGTGGTGGAAAGCTGCGCAAACAAAAAACATCCATTGATCGCTTGGTAGGGGGACATCTTTACCTCTTTGAAAATGTCTCCGTCCAGGCCTGTGATCAATGTGGAGAAATCTGGATCCCGGGCAGTGTGGCTGAACGAATGGACCAAGCTATCCAAGGGAAACTTAAACCCAAAAGACGCATTCCTGTACCGGTGTACTAAACAATATGGGGAAAGAGAAAAAGATAAGAGGGATATATTGGAAAGTTTAATTGCCGAGATACGATGCGGGAACAACAAGATACAAGTTTTATAAAATATAGCGGGAAAGGTCCTCACTCTCCACGATATTCTTTAATCTCTTTCTAACGTAGCTTGAGGCAAGAGTAAAGGACTTACGCTTTATATCAGAAGCTCTGAAGCTAATATCCTCCAGAAGTTTCTCCAAAATAGTATATAATCTTCTTGCTCCAATATCTTCTGTTCTTTCATTTACCAAAGAAGCCAGGAGAGCGATTTCCTTGATGGCACTATCCTCGAAGGTAAGACTTATCTTCTCTGTTTTCATCAGGGCTTGATATTGCTTTATCAAGGCATTTTTAGGCTCAATTAGGATCTTCTCAAAATCCTTCTGGGTAAGTCTATTCAGTTCTACACGAATAGGAAATCTACCCTGAAGTTCGGGGATTAAATCAGAAGGAGATGCTGCATGGAAAGCTCCTGCAGCTATGAAAAGAATATGGTCAGTCTTAACAGCCCCATAGCGAGTAGTGACTGTGGTTCCCTCTACAATTGGCAAAAGATCTCTTTGCACCCCCTCTCGGGAAACATCTATGTTACTTTTCCCCCCTCCTCCCACAATCTTATCTATCTCATCCACAAATATTATTCCCGAATTCTCTACTAGATGGGTAGCTTTCTCGATAACCTTATCCTTGTCTATAAGTTTTTGAGCCTCTTCCTGGGTGATGATCTGGCGAGCCTCCTTTAAGGGAACTTTTCTTTCTCGAGGGCGTTTGGGCAGCATATCTCCTAATAGATCCTGAAAGTTCATTCCCATCTGCTCTACCCCGGCGCTGCTAAATATCTCTATCATGGGGGCAAATTTCTCTGTTGCCCTTATCTCGATTAGTCTATTTTCTAATTCCTTATTTTTTAATTTACTCTTTAGCTTTTCTCTGGTTTTCTTTGCCCTTTCTATTCTTTTATCCTCTTCAGTGCCTCCCTCTTCTTCACGAGAGGACAAGGTTTTTGAGGGGAGGGGAAGAAGAATGTCCAGGAGTCTTTCTTCAGCTAATTTCCTTGCTTTTTCTCTTACCTTTTTCATCATCTCCATTTGTACTGTATGTACAGCTACATTGGTTAGATCTCTAACCATAGATTCTACATCTCTGCCTACGTAGCCAACTTCGGTATATTTACTTGCCTCTATCTTTAGAAAAGGAGCTTGGGCCAGTTGGGCTAGTCTCCTGGCAATTTCTGTTTTTCCCACACCGGTAGGCCCAATCATAATGATATTTTTAGGAGCTACCTCATCACGAAGTTTGGCAGGCAGCTTTTGTCTGCGCCATCTATTTCGCAGGGCAATAGCCACAGCACGCTTAGCATCATCCTGTCCTATGATATACTTATTTAATTCTTTTACAATAGTAGGAGGGGTAAGCCATTTCTCCCTCATTTCTACAACTCCTCAATGGTAATTTGATTATTAGTATAAATGCAGATGGAAGCAGCTATATGCATGGCTATTTCCACGATTTTTCTAGGAGGATAATTAGTGTGATTGACTAGAGCTTGGGCCGCCGCCTGGGCATAACCTGCTCCTGAGCCAATGGCTATCACTCTTTCGTCAGGTTCAATCACATCTCCACTTCCCGATATGAGCAAAGATTTTTCCTTATTAGTTACAATCATCAGGGCCTCCAGCCGACGCAGTACCTTATCCTGCCTCCAATCTTTAGCCAATTCTAAGGAAGCGCGAGGAAGATTCCCTTGATATTGTTCAATTTTCTTCTCAAATTTCTCAAAGAGAGTAAGAGCATCAGCAATAGCCCCGGCGAAGCCGGCCAGTACCTTTCCCTTATAAAGTCTCCTTATTTTCTGTGCCTTATGTTTTACAATTATATTTTCCAGGGTTACCTGTCCATCACCGCCGATAGCCACCCTGTCTTTATCCCTCACAGCTAAGATAGTAGTGGAATGCAATCTAAACCTCCCTCGTATTGCGTATCGCATGCCATCTTACGCAATACGCACGACGCATCACCCATCACGAGATTATGCTCGTGGATGAGCTTTTTGATAGATCTCCTTTAATCTTTTTATACTCAGATGAGTATAAACCTGAGTAGTGGAAAGCCTTTCATGGCCAAGCAGTTCCTGCACAGAGCGTATATCTGCTCCCCGATTCAAAAGATGTGTGGCAAAAGAATGGCGCAGACTATGCGGGCCGGATACCTTATGGATATTAACTAACTTCAGATATTTATTTAATTTTCCCCGGAGGGCTCTATCGGAGAGTCTTTCTCCAAATCTATTTAGAAAAACAGCCTTTACTCCGGGTTCTGCTTTTTCTTCTCGTAGTTCTAAATAACGAGTTAAAGCCTTTATAGCATAGCTTCCCACTGGAATTATTCTCTCTTTACCCCCCTTACCTTTAACTTTAACTGTCTCTGCTCCAAAGTCAAGAGAGAATATATTCAGACCTACCAGCTCAGCTACCCTCATTCCTGTAGCATATAATAGCTCCAGGGCTGCTTTATCTCGGCAGTGAAAGAAATCCTCCCCTTCTACTGCTCCCAGGAGCTTTTCTATTTCATTCTCCTCCATGAAAGAAGGGATCTTCTTTCCTAGTTTTGGACTTCGCAGGTTCGCCAAAAGAAAAGATGTCCGGTGTCCTTTTAAATAAAGGTAGTGGAAGAACTCTCTTAAGCTGGATGTCCTGCGTGCCAGGGTAGATTTTGCTAGTTCCCGTCTTTGAAGTGAGGCCAGATATTCACGCACAATAGGATATCCTATCTTCCTTAAATCTTTTTTCTTAGAAGAAAGAAATCCGAGGAAATCTTTTATATCACTTGTGTAACTTTTGACTGTATGAAAAGAGAAGTTTTTCTCCTGAGTAAGATATTGCCTGAATTTATCCAGCCACTCGAGCTGCATTTATCCTCTTCTTTACCACTTTATAAGGAATTTCCCCCAACTTTAACTCCTCTATCCTATAATCCTTGATTTTTGCGCTGCATTCTGGACATTTAAAACCGTTCTTGTCTCTAAAAAGATAAGGATTCCTGCAGTGAGGACAGCTCTCTTTAATGGGAGTCTCTCGAGAGACAAATTTACATTGAGGGAACTTTGAACAGCCATAAAAGATAGCTCCTTTTTTTGATGTTCTTTCTATTATTTCTCCTTCACAATCAGGAAAAGGACACCTTATCCCTGTTTTGTTAACCAGAGCTTTGGTGTTCTTGCAATCTGGATAATTAGAGCAAGCGAGGAACTCTCCGTAGCGGCCAAATTTAAGAATCATCTTTGCCCCACACCTCTCACAATTAGTGGGAACAATCTGAAGTCCCTCTTTTTTAATGTTTTTCATTTTTTTCTTCGCTTTGCTCAAGTCTTTGCTGAAGTATTTATAAAAACCATCCACTAGAACTGTCCATTTTTTTTCTCCTTCTTCGACCGTATCCAGGCCCTCCTCCATTTGAGCGGTAAAGCTGGTGTCGAGAATGGTAGAGAAATTTTTTACTAGAAGCTCATTTACCACCTTAGCCAGAAGAGTAGGAATGAGTTTTCCCTTCCGCCAACTCACATAACCCCTCCTTTTGATAGTGGAGATAGTAGGAGCATAGGTACTTGGTCTTCCTATTCCCTTTTCTTCCAGCACTTTTACCAGAGAAGCCTCGGTATAGCGAGATGGGACTTCTGTAAAATGCTGTTTTGAGGTAAGCTCTTTTAACTTTAACTTTTCTTCTTCTTTAACTGGAGGTAGACTCTTTTCCTTTTCATACCTCTCTTTAGAAACTATCATAAATCCGGGAAACTTAATCTTTTTTCCTTCCGCTCTGAAGAGATATTTTCCTCCTCGGATGTCCACGGTGACCTTGTTCAGGATCGCCTTTTCCATTTGAGAGGCAAGAAATCTTCTCCAGATTAGTTCGTATACTTTGAGATGTCTTGGGGATAAATACGGCTTCATCTTCTCAGGAGTTCGCCAGATTTTGGTTGGCCTTATAGCTTCGTGGGCATCCTGACTCGATTTTTTATTCTTGTAGCGAGGTATTCTCAGCGGCAAAAACTCTTTCCCAAACTCTTTTTCAAGATACCGCCTTGCCTCTAGCTGCACTTCTCTGGCCACTCGTACAGAATCTGTCCGCATATAGGTAATGAGACCCACTCTTCCCTCATTCCCAATTTCTTCTCCTTCATAAAGGTCCTGAGCTATTCTCATAGTCTGACTGGGAGAAAGCTTAAGGTAATAACTAGCTGCTTGTTGTAGAGTACTGGTGATAAAGGGAGGAAAAGGAAATATTTTTTTCTTTTCGGCGGTTATTTTTATTACCTTATACTCTTTTTCTTTTATCTTTTCCGCGAGCTGCTTTGCTTTTTTTTCACTTAATATTTTTACCAGCTTATTCTCAACCTGGGATAGCTTCGCCTCAAGAAGACTCCTCTTGGCAAGAGGAGTAAATTCACCCACAATGGTCCAGTATTCTTTCTGCACGAATTTCTCAATCTCTTTTTCTCGTTCACAAACTAGTCTTACTGCTACGGACTGGACTCTTCCGGCAGAGAGTCCCCTCTTCACTTTTTCCCAGAGAAGGGGAGAAATTTTATATCCTACCAATCGGTCCAGCACTCTTCTTCCCTGCTGGGCATTTACTTTATGGAGATTGATCTCGGTGGGATTCTTTATAGCTTCTCGGATAGCCTCCCTGGTTATCTGATTAAAAACTATTCTCCCCTTTTTAGAGTTATCCAGCTCCTGCGAAAGATGCCAGGCAATAGCCTCTCCCTCCCTATCCAGGTCAGTGGCTAAGTAAACCTTTTCGGCTGTCTTACTCAAATCTCTTAGTTTCTTTACAGTCTTTCTTTTGGCAGGAATTATCTGATAGTTAGGTTTAAACTCATTTTCGACATCTATACCCATTTTTTTCTTGGGCAGGTCTTTTATATGCCCATAACAGGACTCAACCTGAAAATCCTTACCGAGAAACTTATTGATGGTCTTAGCCTTAGCTGGTGACTCCACAACAACTAAATTTTTAGCCATTTCATCTATCCCTTACGAATAATTTTCCTGGGAGCTCTCTCGCCAGGCCCTTTAACTGGAGCTTCATTAAGAGTCCGCCTACTTTGGAAGCGGGAAGTCCGCTCCTGCTTACCAGGGAATCGATGTGAAGAGGCTCTTCTTCTAAGAGCTCGAAGATTTTTCTCTCCTCAGAAAATAAAGAAGGAATTTCCTCATCGAAAGTCTTTTTCTTTTCTTTGCTGAGAAGGGAAAAGTCTAATTCCTCTAATATATCCTCGACACATTCTACCAGCTTTGCTCCTTCTTTGACGAGCCTATTTACCCCCTGAGCGTTAGGATTGGTTATATTTCCAGGAATAGCGAAGACCTCTCGCCCTTGTTCTAAAGCAAAATCGGCGGTGATTAAAGCTCCACTCCTTAAGGGAGCCTCCACCACTAATACTCCTTTAGCCAGGCCGCTGATGATGCGATTACGCTGAGGAAAGTGAGGAGCATCGGGCTCAGCCCCCAGGGGATACTCAGAGATCACGGCTCCTTTTTTTATTATCTCTTCGGCCAATTTTTTGTTTTCAGGAGGATAGATTACATCCACCCCAGAACCCAGGACAGCGATGGTTCTTCCCCCTACTTCTAAGGCTCCCTGGTGAGCGGCAGTATCAATTCCTCTAGCCATTCCACTGACAATGGTGATTCCCTCTCTGGCCAGGTCTCGAGCCAGTCTTCTGGCCATCAATTTCCCATAGGTGGTAGGTCTTCTCGTTCCCACTATAGCAAGAGCGTCTGACTCTTCTTTTTTTAATTTACCTTTTACATAAAGAAGAAAAGGAGGATCAAATATCGTCTTAAGAGGCGAAGGATAAAGGGAATCCCGAAAGCTGATTACTCGTATATTGAGCTTATCTATACGCTTTAAGTCTTCATTTATATCCATATTCTTTGCCCCTTGAATTAAGGATGCTATAGCCTCTTTTCCCAATCCAGGGACCAGGGATAAGCTTTTGGCCGAGGCAGAGAGGACTTTTTGAGGGGACCCAAACCACTCTACCAGTTGGCGGCATTTTTTTGAGCCAAGGTGAGGAATTTTATTTAAGAGTATCCAGTTTTTATAAGAATAAGATTCTTTACGGGATATATAAGGGTGTATCATAGAAATTTTGCAGTTCGGATTGCTTCGTCGCTAACACTCCTCGCAATGACATCGTCTGATAGTGGCTTATACCACTATAGATGTAATGTTGTTTTAAAAAGAGATTCTCAGCAATCTCACTTACCCTCCTTGACAGATTTTCTCATCTAAATCTCTCATTACCAGTCCGCTGAGAGGTTTGGGATAAAAATAGGTACTTTTGGGAGGTAGTTTCTTTCCAGAAAGACAGACCCCCTTTACTTCTTTCAAAGAAAGGGCTCTAAGAAAGAATGCTAACTGATATTTTCCTTTTTTGATGAGGTCTATTGCCTCTGTTTTATCCTTTACAAAGTCAACTTCTTTCCCTTTTTCTAATTTATCTTTTACCACGATTTTTTTTAATATTTTATCAAGAATAACTGTATTCACCTCGCTAGAAGGCTCCCATTCTGTATTCGGCAGAACCTTCGGCCTCTTATGGGCCAGGGACGAGGATGAGCTTTCCTCCCCTTTTAGGCTTAATAGATAATATCTATCCTCTCCCCAGTACATACCGAAAATAGAACTTTTCTCTTTTTTCTGTAATTCTTTAACTATACACTCTCCCTGGATTTTGCTATTTGCGGAAGGTAGGGAGAGTCTCTCTATTTGAAAGAAATCCTCCATTCTCGATTTTAATTTAGATACCTTCCCTGGTTCTAGACCACCTATTAATCTGTGTACAGGAAGAATACTTATGGCATCGGTTTCCATATTTAAAAAATACATCATGACAAAATCTCTCCCATTCTTTAATCGAGGGAATCTTTTTCTTTCCTCATCGCGAAACCTCAGAGCAGTAAGATAGCGGTGATGCCCATCGGCAAGAAAGAGCTTTTTACTCTCCATTGCTTTGCACACTTCATTAATTGCATTCTCA
Organism: Clostridia bacterium; assembly: GCA_030640665.1. GTDB lineage: Bacteria > Aerophobota > Aerophobia > Aerophobales > AE-B3A > JAUWRC01. The sequence goes on along the minus strand of DAOWIY010000116.1, from coordinate 5,682 downwards.
TCCTCTATTCTGCCTAGTATATGCTTTACTCCATCGGTGTCTATTACTTCAGAAATTGGCTCTTTTATTGCCAGATATTGATCTATAAGATGTGAGGGATCTAAATAAAGAGAGAAAATGGGATTAAAATTAGCCCGGCAGGATTTAAGAAGTCTGAAGCGATCTGTCCCCGGTTTAGGAAAAGTCTCTTCGTGAGGGAAAATCACTCCTGAGCCAAATTCTTCTAGCTTCATCAGGGCAAGAAATCCTCTTCTTTTCTCTATTTTTCCCTCAAGATGATATTCCTTTTCATAAACATAAATGGCCTTCTTTTTTTCTTTTTTTAGCATGCCCTTTGAGAACCATTCTCTAAAAAATCGTCTGGCACGAATATACTTGTTTTCTTTGCCATCATCTTCGGGATATTTTTTGCCAAGGATAATTCTGATAATATTATAGGGATGCGAAGTATAGTATAACTTCTGATCAGGAGGAGAGATAACATCATAGGGAGGAGTGATTACCTTTGCTAGTTCCCCTATCTTTTTCTGATTATAAATAATTCCTCGGAAAGGACATATTTTAAGCATAAACTGTACTCCTAGCCAGGTTCACTTTTCAGCCAGTCTTCCTTGTCGTAAGAATAGAGTTCCTCAGGGTGGAAAAGACATCCAATCTCTCGCTTGGCAGAAATTGGTGAATCCGAGCCATGAACAATATTTCTTCTTCCATCAGAGGCATATCGTCCTCTGATCGCCTCTGGAGCAGCCTCCTCGGGTGTTCTTTCCCCTATAATTTTTCTTATCTGTTTTACTACTCCTTTTCCTTCTACTACTAAGGCTATCGAGGGAGCAGTAAGCATAAACTTGATCAAACCAGGAAAAAAATGTTTACCTTTATGAGAATGGTAAAACTCCTTCGCTTTTTCCTCATCCAGGCGAATCATTTTTAAGGCCACTATCTTGAATCCTTCTTCTTCTATTCTTTGGATCACTTCACCTACCAGTGCCTTACATACTCCATCCGGCTTGATTAATACTAGCGTCCTCTCCATATAGGTTAACCTTTTATCCTGTTTTTCCCTCTCGAGAAAGAGCAATTTTTCCTGTTCTGACCAATTTTTTTATTCCGAAGGGTTTTAAGAGAGTGAGAATTCCTTTGATTTTTTCTTCTGTTCCCGTAGTTTCTATAGTGAAGCTAAAGGGATGAACATCGAGAATTCTGGCCCGAAAAATATCCACTATACGCATTATCTCAGCTCTGTCTGTCCGCTTAGCATTTACTTTTACCAGCACCAATTCTCGCTCCACTGCATCCTGCTGTGTTAGATCCACCACTTTGATTACATCGATCAGTTTACGTAGTTGCTTGATGACCTGTTCGATAATCTGATCATCACCTGGTACAACCATAGTAATACAAGAAATAGTGGGATCCTCTGTTTCTCCTACAGCAAGGCTGTCAATGTTAAACCCCCGTGCGCTAAAGAGAGAAGCAATCCTAGCCAGAATCCCAAAACGATTCTCTACCTCTACGGAAATAGTATGTTTCATTGGATTTTTCCTTCTAGTTCATTATTCGAAGACTTTAGCTCTTCTTACAGCTTATATAGTTAATAGATGGCAGTGCATATATGACTTCAATGCTCGAACTCGATATCAATTCGATTTTCTTCCTGCAGTTCCTTTCATAGACTCCAAGATTTTTTTTGCCGGCTCCTTTGGACGGAGAGCACGGACAGCTTTGCCTGCCTGCCACATTTCAGAGTTTCCTATGGCCTCCAATTCCTCGGTCAACTGTGCCTGGTAGTTAGACTTGCCACAGGCAGAGATAACGCGGCGAGTTTCCGCTCCGGAGGCTACCCTCTCATAGAGCTTTTTGAACACGGGCATTACGGCCTTCTTGAACTTTGGCTTCCAATCAAGAGCACCGCGCTGGGCAGTGGCCGAACAATTGGCATACATCCAGTCCATGCCGTTCTCACCCACGAGCCGGATCAGACTTTCCGTCAGCTCCTCCACTGTTTCATTAAACGCCTCGCCTGGGCTATGTCCGTGCCCTCGAAGAACATCGTATTGTGCCTCCATGATGCCCGCAAGAGCACCCATGAGCACCCCACGCTCACCGGTCAGATCGCTGTAGACTTCTTTTTCGAAGGTGGTCGGGAAAAGATACCCACATCCGATAGCCATTCCCAACGCTATGCAGCGATCCCTCGCCCGACCAGTTGAGTCCTGATAGACAGCGAAGCTAGCGTTAATTCCTTCGCCGGAAAGGAAATTACGGCGAAGCGATGTACCCGATCCTTTGGGAGCAACCATGATCACATCGATATCTTCGGCAGGGATCACCTTCGTTTGATCACTGTAGACAATTGAGAATCCGTGTGAAAAATATAAGGCGTCATCTGGATTCAGGTTCTTCTCAATGACAGGCCAGACTGCCCTGTGAGCCGCATCGGCAATCAGGAACTCAACGATCGTTCCGCGCTGAGCAGCTTCTTCTATATCGAACAGGTCTTTTCCCGGCTTCCAGCCGTCCTTCTTTGCTCGATCCCAATCCCCCCTGAACTTCTTTGACTGCCCAACAATCACATTAAAGCCATTGTCTTTCATATTCAATGACTGTCCAGGCCCTTGTACGCCGTATCCAATAACAGCGATCGTTTCATTCTTGAGAACCTCACGAGCCTTTGCTATGGGAAACTCTTTGCGCATGATCACTTCTTCCTTCACCCCTCCAAAATCGATAATTGCCATAATACAAATCCTCCTCTCATCCGCTATATGCTACCCGCTATACGCTAATTATTATATATAAGCGTCCCTTCTTTTTTAGTCAGCTCCCGGAATTTCTTTATTAATCTCTTCGTTATAGGGCCGGCTATTCCGTTTCCAATCGTTCTTCCATCTACTTTGGTTACCGGTATGACCTCAGCAGCTGTTCCCGTGAGAAAACACTCATCGCTTGCATAAAGAGCAGCAGGGGCAAAAGTCCTTTCCTGAACAGAAATTCCCTCTTTTTGAGCTAGTTCTATTACCACATCCCGGGTAATTCCTTTTAAAGCCCCTACCCAGATTGGTGGGGTAACCAAAATCTCTCCCTCTACAATGAAGATATTATCACCTGTGCACTCTGCTACATAGCCATCTTTATTTAGCATTATAGCTTCGGGAAGTCCTTGAAGATTTGCCTCTATTTTAGCCAGGATATTGTTAAGATAATTTAAGGATTTGATTCTGGGATTAAGAGTAGAAGGGATATTTCTTCGCGTAGAAACAACGGCTATCTCTAATCCTTTCTCATAAAGTTCTTCTGGATATATACTTATCTTATCGGTAATAATAATTATCTGAGGATGAGGACACTTACGAGGATCCAGGCCCAGATCTCCCTCTCCCCGCGAGACCACCAGGCGAATATAAGCATCTTTAAGTTTATTCTTTCTTAGGCTTTCAAGCACCTTTTCTGTTAGCTTCTCTTTTGATAAGGGAATCTTAAGAGCAATTGCCTTAGCTGATTCCCATAATCTTTGAAGATGACTCTGAAGTCTAAAGACCCTTCCTCCATAAGCACGTATTCCCTCAAAAACTCCATCGCCGTAAAGAAATCCATGATCAAAAACCGAAATCTTCGCCTCATTTTTCCGGACAAATTCTCCATTTAGATAAACCCATTCTCCCATTTCATTACTCCTGATTTTGTCTTTTAGATTTCATCTGAGGAAAAAGGATTACGTCTCGAATAGAAGCAGAGTCAGTCAGAATCATAACCAGCCTGTCTATTCCTATTCCTAAACCCCCTGTGGGAGGCATTCCATATTCTAATGCTTCTAAGAAATCCTCATCCAATAGCTCCTTTTCTGTTCCCATCTCCAGGAACCGCTGTCTTTGCTCAATAGGATCATTGAGCTCTGAGTAAGCATTGGCTAGCTCCATTCCTCCTATAAATATCTCAAATCTTTCTATTAAAGAAAGATTCTCTTTTTTCCTCTTAGCCAGGGGAGAGGTTGGAGAAGGATAATCAAATATGAAGATAGGCTGAATTAGTCTGGGAACAACTTGTTTATCTAGGAGATGTTCAATTACCTGGTCATCTCTTAATCCCTCTACTTTTAATCCCACTTCAGTAGCTATTTTTCTAAGTTTATCTTCGTCACCCCACTTAACCTCTATTTCTCCTATCTCTTTAAGTGCTTCTTCAAAGGTTATTCTCCTCCAGGGAGGAGAAAGATCGATCTGGCTGCCTTGATAGCTAATCTTAAGGGATCCCTTTATTTTCTCTGTTACTTCGCAGATAAGCTCTTCAGCTAACTCCATCATCTCCTTATAGCTGTTATAGGCAGAGTAGATCTCCAACATAGTAAATTCGGGATTATGGGATCTATCAATTCCTTCATTTCTAAAGACCCTGTTTAGCTCATAGACCTTTTCCATTCCTCCTACCACCAATTTCTTTAGATAAAGTTCGGGAGCAATTCGCAGGTAAAGATCCTCATCTAGAGCTTGGTGATGAGTCTGAAAAGGTTTAGCTGTAGCTCCTCCAGGGATAGACTGCATCATAGGAGTTTCTACTTCCAGAAATCCCTTTTTATCCAAAAAATCTCTTATATATCTAATTATTAATCCTCGTGTGAGAAAGACTTTTTTTACCTGAGGGTTAGACAATAAATCAAGGTAACGTTTCCTATAACGAAGCTCTATATCCTGCAGACCATGCCATTTTTCGGGAAGGACACGAAGGGATTTTGCTAAAAGGGAGAACGAGAGAACCTCCACAGTTAATTCTCCTGTTTTTGTCTTGAAAATTTTGCCTTTTATTCCTATGATATCTCCCACATCTAGCTTTTTGAAAAGAGGATATTTTTCTCCCAATACATCTTCCCTACCGTAAACCTGAATTTTACCTTCCCCATCCTTTATATCGGCAAAAATCGTTTTTCCGTGACCTCTAGAGGCAAGAACTCTTCCTGCTATTAAAACCTGGGTATCTGTCTTCTCCCCAGATTTTATGCTCTCATAGGTATCCTTTATCCATCGGGTAGAATGCTGTGGAGTAAACTTTGTTAAATAAGGATTTCCTTCTTTCTCTATCCAGAGCTGAAGTTTATCCTTTCTTTCTCTTACTAGCCTCTCCTGGGGGTATTTTACTTTTCCCATCGTCTAAACTCGCTATGACCAATCATTTTTGCTCTCTATTTTACACGACTCATGCCCTTTGTCAATATGGGGTTGGGGAGCCTGTTCCGAGTCAAGGCCTAGACCCATCCAACTTTTCTCAGTTTGACTATTCGTAAAATATTATCTATGATACTAGAAATCTGGAAATAGGAGGAGAAAATGGCAGATTTAAAAGAGATTGCTGATAGTCTTATTAATGGGAAAGCTCCTCAAGTTAAAGAGCTAGTTAAAAAGGCTCTTGATGAGGGCGTGGAAGTAGAAAAGATTTTAAATGAAGCTCTGGTAGCGGGAATGGATGTAGTGGGCAAGAAATTTCAGGCTAATGAATTCTACGTTCCCGAGATGCTCATTGCTGCCCGGGCTATGAAAGCAGGAATGGAGATCATAAAGCCTATCCTGGTCCAGGAAGACATAAAAAGTCAGGGTACGGTAGTCTTAGGCACAGTAAAAGGTGACCTTCATGATATTGGTAAAAACCTGGTAGGAATGATGCTGGAAGGAGCAGGTTTTGAAGTAATAGATG
>DAOWIY010000030.1 GCA_030640665.1 Clostridia bacterium | reverse complement strand
GGAAGGAGTGAAGATTGCTAAGGAAGCAGCTCCTTCTTGCTTAGTAGGAGCTTCTATTGGTCCATTGGGAATTCTAATGGAACCCTGGGGGACTCTTACTTCAAAGGAGGCGTCCTCTGCATTTAGAGAACAGATAGAAACAATCTCGTTGGCAGGAGCCGATCTCATTGTTATAGAAACAATGATGTCTGTAGAAGAAGCAAAAGTAGCTGTACAAGCGGCAAAAGATGTTTCTCATCTTCCTATCATCTGTCAGGTTACTTTTGCCAAAAATGGAAGAACTTTAATGGGGGAAGACCCACTGACCGTATTAGGTGCTTTGGAAGACTTAGAAGTGGATGCTTTGGGAGCTAATTGTAGTGTGGGTCCAGAGAGTCTTTTCCCTGTAGCAGAAAAGATGTATTCGGCAGCCCGCTTTCCCTTGATTTTTCAGCCCAATGCCGGTGAGCCTCAGTTAAAAAATGGAAGGACAATTTATCCTGTATCTCCCAGGGAAATGGCTGAGTGGATAGAAAAATTTGTGGATATGGGAGTAAAGATAGTAGGGGGCTGCTGCGGGACAACCCCCGCTCATTTAAGGGCTATCGTAGAGAGGGTCAGGAGCTGACTATGTCTATGACAATTACGGAGAAGATTCTAGCTAGTCACTGTGGAAGAGCCAAGGTGAGGGGAGGGGAGTTTATCGAAGTTGATATAGATGTGGTGTTTGCTAACGACATTACCGCTCCTCTGGCTATAAAAAAATTTAGAGAATGGGGAGGAAAAAGAGTTTTTGATCAGGAGAAGGTGATTCTCCTGCCCGATCATTTTACTCCTAATAGGGACATAAAAGCAGCAGGGCAGTGTCTCCTTTTAAAAGAATTTGCTCGCCAGCAAGATATTACAAATTATTTTGAGGTAGGAAGAGTAGGCATAGAACATATTCTACTTCCAGAGAAAGGACTGGTGCTTCCGGGAGATTTAATTATAGGAGCAGACTCTCACACCTGTACTGCAGGGGCTCTGGGGGCTTTTGCTAGTGGGGTGGGAAGTACAGATCTAGCTGCAGCTATGATTATCGGTAAGATTTGGCTTAAGGTTCCTTCAACCATTAAGTTCATTTATAAGGGTAAGCTCAAGGAATGGGTTACAGCTAAGGATCTTATTCTTTATACTATTGGTGATATAGGAGTAGAGGGAGCTTCTTATAAGAGTATGGAGTTTAGTGGTGAGGTAATATCAGGCCTGAGTATGGCTGGAAGGTTTACTATGTGTAATATGGCTATAGAAGCGGGAGCAAAAAATGGTATTATAGAACCGGATGAAATTACCCTCCAGTTTGTCCAGGGAAGAAACAAAAGAGATTACTCTCTTTATCATAGCGATCCTGAGGCTGAATATCTAGAAGTTAAAGAATACGATGTTAGCAGACTTGAACCCCAGGTGGCCTTGCCTTCTCTTCCCTCCAATACAAAAGGAATATCCGAATTAGGAGAAATACATATTGATCAGGTAGTTATTGGTTGTTGTACCAATGGGCATTTTGAGGATTTGAGGATAGCAGCAGGTCTTCTCAAGGGGAAGAAGGTTCATTCCCAGGTAAGATTAATAATTATTCCCGCTACACCTCTTATTTATCTAGAGGCTTTAAAGAAGGGATTACTTCAAGTTTTCTTAGAGGCAGGGGCAGTAATTAGTCCTCCTACCTGTGGACCTTGTTTAGGAGGGCACATGGGAGTGCTTGGAGAAGGGGAAGTAGCAGTAGCTACTACTAATCGTAATTTTACAGGGAGAATGGGGCATCCTAAAAGCAAGGTATATCTGGCTAGCCCAGCAGTAGCCGCTGCTTCAGCTATTAAAGGCAGAATTGCCAACCCAGAGGAGATAAGTCGGTCTCAACCGCATTCCCTTGACAGTTACTGAAGGGTATGCTAAGATATTTTCAATTCAATAAATATAGAAAAAAAGGTAGCAAAGGGAGGAGGTGAAAGAGTAGAATTTAAGATTTCTTGAAATATCAAGAAAGGAGGAGGTTGTAGAAAATGCGAGGAAAAAAAATACTCAGTAGATTGTGGTGGGGAGGGTTAGTAATTTTAGCTGTGTTATGGGCTCAGGTACCAGTTATGGCCCAAGAAGAAGTTACAGACGAATTAGCAGGAGTTAAGGCAGCACTAACTGGTCAGATGTTCGTAGTCGAGCAACTCAGAAGTAACTTTGATAGCCTTTTCGGAATAGCAAGTGAGTTGACGGAGAAAGTTGACTCTCTTGAAGAAAACATCGAAAGCCTGACCGAGGAATTTCTTAGGGTAACCGGTGAACTTCAGACTCAAATAGACTCTCTGACAGCAGACAATGCCGACCTCCAGACTCAAATAGACTCTCTAAAAGCAATAAATACCGAGCAGGCAACTGAGATTAAAGCACTCAAGACTCAAAGATTGCTTTTGGGCCTGGGATTTTTGGTGGCGACTTACCTGTGCGTAGCACAACAGTAGAACCAGCATGGTGGCAATAGGATTGTTTCTGAATAAATATTAGGCTAAATAAACATTTGAGGGAGGAATAAGATGCTAAAAAAGGTAGGAATAGGGATAGTAGCGTTGGCTGTAGTTTTGTGTATGACAACTGGCATAGGAATGGCTGAGCAGCCATCTTCAAGTGGTTCCGTTAAAGAAATCTTGGATGAGCTGAAAATTTTATGGGAGGATTTTGCCCAGTTAAAGGAGATAACCACAGAAGGAATAAAGGAAAGGTTAGAAGTTGCCAGGGCTAAAGAGGAGGTTTTGTATAAATTAGCCCTGTGGCAGGGTAAATTGGTCAGTGAGCTTATAGCTGAAGCAAGTGTGCGCATAACTCGCATAACTAAAGTAGAAAAACAGGTTGAAGAACAGGCTAAGATTAATAAGGAATTACAGGCGAGCATAGAAGAGCTCAAGGATAAAGTAAAATCTCTTGAAAATGAGGTTTCTTTAGCAAAGAAGATAGCTGCAGCGGCACAAATTCGAGCCGATCAAGCTATAGCTGAGATAGGAGACCTCAAAAAAGAAGCACAGCAGACTGAAGAAGATATAGCCATGCTTATGGTGAAAGTAAATGACCTGGTAATAAGAGTAAAGAATCTAGAAAAGGAGCTAGGAGAGAAACCAGTTATTAAACTCAAGTCTCTCGAGCCTAAAGAAATTTCTGTGAAATAAACTAGTCGTTAGTGAATAGTGAATTGAAAGCTGCAGGCTTTAAATATTAAATTGATATTGAAGTCTATAATAACATATGTTATAGCAAAGATTCTTAATTTACCCCTATCTAGCTGAGCATGCTGGGCAGGGGGTTCATAAGAAGGAGTGATCATATAGATCATATAAAAGATGAAGTGGGAAGGTAGTGAAAAGGAGGAGGAAAAGTCCCGAGGTATTTCCTGAATACCTGAAGGGAGGGAGGAGTTATAAAATGCTAGGGAAAAAGATTTTCAGGAAATTAGGATGGGGAGGGGTAGCAATTTTATTAGTTGTATTGT
>DAOWIY010000022.1 GCA_030640665.1 Clostridia bacterium | reverse complement strand
TTCGCAATGACAGCAAAGGAAACGCAATACGCATCATGCACGACGCAATACGATATACGAGCAACGAACAACGAGCGACGAATTTATCCCACCTTAGCCAATTCTAATCGGTGGGGAAATCTTCTCTCTATCCCTTCTCGCAAGCGGGGATAGCTTTTTAACTCTGGGTCCTTCTGTACCAATTGAAAGGCTTCCTTGCGGGTTAAATAAAGCATTTTGGCATCCTTTATTAAATCAGCTATCTTCAGGTTAAGCATCCCCCATTGTCTGGTTCCGAAGAATTCCCCTGGTCCACGAAGATTAAGGTCCTCCTCGGCTATGCGAAAACCATCGGTTGTCTTACACATAACCTTCATTCGTTTTCTTCCCTCTTCAGAAATCTTCTTTCCTGTAAGCAAGAAACAATAAGACTGCTTAGCACCCCTGCCCACCCTTCCTCTAAGTTGATGAAGTTGAGCTAAGCCAAACCTCTCAGTGTTTTCTATGACCATCAGGTTAGCGTTAGGAATATCAATTCCCACTTCTATTACTGTAGTAGAAACAAGAATGCTTATTTTCCCCATACGGAAAAGATGCATTATTTTTTCTTTCTCCTCTCTTTTCATTCTTCCATGGAGCAATTGAACTTTAAAATTTGGAAAAATATCTCTTTTGAGGTGATCAGCCGCATCCTGAGCTGGCTTTAAATCTAGCTCCTTTGACTCCTCGATTAAGGGATAGACAAAATAAGCCTGCTTTCCTCTCTTTAGCTCCTGTGTAATAAATTGGTAAAGCTCTTTTCTCCTGCTCTCACTTATCCAGCGAGTAATGATGGATTTGCGTCCCGGCGGAAGTTCGTCAATTACAGAAAGGTCCAGATCGCCGTAAGAAGTTAAAGCCAATGTTCTGGGAATAGGAGTAGCTGTCATCACTAAAACGTCAGGAAGCTTACCTTTGCTCCGCAGGCTCAGCCGCTGCATAACCCCAAATCTATGTTGTTCATCGATAACTACTGCCCCTAGCTTATAAAAATCAACTTCTTCCTGAATTAAGGCGTGTGTTCCTATGACTAGCTGTATTTTGCCTTCTTTTAGTCCCTTTAGAATCTCTTTTTTTTCTCGGGAAGGAAGATCACTTACCAATAAAGCTAGCTTAATATTCAAAGGATGTAAAAGTTCTCTTAGGTTTAACCAATGTTGTTGAGCAAGAATCTCAGTAGGAGCCATTAAAGCTGTCTGGTATCCATTGAGGATAGCTGTCAGTAAGGCAATGGTAGCCACTATAGTCTTTCCCGAGCCTACATCCCCTTGCAGCAAACGGTTCATGGGTTGAGAACCATGCATATCCTCCAGAACTTCTTTTATTACTCTTTTCTGGGATAAGGTAAGTGGATAAGGAAGGGAATGGAAAAATGATTTAATCAACCCATCTCCTACCTTAAAGGAAATCCCTCTCTCTTTTTTATATTCTCTTTTTTTCAAAGCAAGAGCGGATTGGAGAAGAAAAAATTCTTCAAAGACAAGTCTTCGGTGGGCCTCTTTTTGGCGGGGAAAACTTTCTGGGAAATGAATATTATTCAGCGCTTCTTTAAAAGGAATAAATGAATAGTGCCTCTTCATTTCCTGGGGCAGGATGTCTACTAGATAAGGAGAGAGCTTTTCCAGATTGAGTTTGATAATTCGGCGCAGCATTCTGTGGGATAGACCCTCTGTTAAAGGATAAAAGGGAACAATCCTTTTCAAATGAAGGTTATCTTCCTCATCGCCGGTTAATAGCTCAAAGTCTTCCACCTTAATCTGTCTTTCTCCAAATTTCCACTCCACTTTTCCACTTACCAGGAGCTCCTTTTCTTTCTTAAGATATTGGCTAAGATACTCCTGGTTATACCAAATAGCATAGATTATTCCTGTAGTATCCCTTACCGCCACTTTAAGTATGGATAAATTCTTACCCGCTTTGAGTTGATCAACCAGAAGAATCTTACCCTGAATTACTTGTTTTTTATCGGCTAGAGTATGTCCGATGGGTACAATGTGAGAGCGATCTTCATAATGGGTAGGGAAATGATGAAGAAGGTCAAAGATTGTGCTGATGCCCAATCTTTTGAAAAGCTGGGCTTTTTTTTCTCCTACTCCTTTAGCGTAACGAACAGACGAGTTAAGATTGGGCAAATCAGGCATCTTTTTGACATTTCTTAAAAATATGTTATAAAGTAGGGACGTATCTCGTATTACGTGATGCGTATTGCGGAATCAGGACACAAGTCACGAATCACGATTTTTGACTTTGGACTGTTTTTGTCGATGAACAACGAACTATGAACTACAAACTATAAAAGGAAAAGCAATTATGAAAAGATGCCAGATATGCGGCAAACAATCAAGTACAGGGCACACAGTAAGTCATTCTAAACGGCGAACGAAGAGAAGATGGCTTCCTAACCTTCAACGGGTCAGGATAAAACTTAACGGCAAGGTAATGAGAGCCTATGTCTGTACCAGTTGTATTCGCTCTCATAAAGTAGAGAAAGCAGTCTAGTATTTACCGCTTGCCTTTCAACCGCTGGATCTCTTGAAAGAACTTACCCTCACTTTTTATGGCTGGGGCAATAACCATTTCTACTTCGTGCATTTCCTTTATATTAGAAACTCCACAATAACCCATACAGGTTCTTATTGCCCAGGCCAGGTTTTGAGAACCGTCATCCAGCCTAGCTGGACCATAAAGGATCTCCTTTAATGTTCCCGTTGTTCCTACAGTTACTTTCACTCCCCGGGGTAGGTTTTCATCTGAGGTAGCCATACCCCAATGATAGCCCTTACCAGGAGCCTCCTTAGCTCGAGCAAAGGCAGAACCAATCATCACTGCATCTGCTCCCGAAGCTAGGGCTTTACAAATATCTCCTCCTGTCCTCATCCCACCATCAGTAATTACGGGAACAAAACGGCCAGTTTTTTTAAAGTAGTCATCGCGAGCAGCAGATGTATCTATGGTAGTGGTAACCTGCGGAACACCTACTCCTAGTACTTCCCGAGTAGTACAGGCTGCTCCTGGACCCACTCCTACCAGAAGAGCAGCTATACCAGTTTGCATAAGATCATAAGCAGTTTCATAAATAACACAGTTTCCCACTATTACGGGGATGGAAAGTTGACGACAAAATTTACTAAAGTCCAGTTTTTCATTTCTTGAAGAAAAATATTCTGTGGTAACTACAGTAGCCTGAACAACAAAGATATCTGCTCCTGCCTCCTCAGCTATAGGAGCAAAACGAAGTGCTTGCTGAGGAATACAAGAAACAGCTACAGGAATTTCAGCTTTTTTCATCTCCTTAATTCTCTCCTCTATTAATTCTTCCTTTATTGGAGCCCGGTAAATTCTTTGAATTGTCTCTACGCTTTCCTCGGGAGAAGAATAGACAATTTCCTCTATTACCTTAGCCGGGTCATCATAACGGGTCTGGACACCTCCCAGGTTAAGAACAGCTAATCCCCCTAGCTTTCCCATCTGGATAGCGAAGTTCGTATCTACCACTCCATCCATTGCTGAGGCTAAAATAGGAGTAGAAAAGGTCAAATCTCCTATTTTCCAGTTAATATCTACATCATTAGGATCGAGAGTCTTTCGCCCTGGGACCAATGCTACCTCATCAAATCCATAGGCTTTTCTCGCTTTCCTCTCCCTTCCTATATAGAATCCCCCCATCCTGAACCTCCCTCTAAATTAGTCGTTAGTATTTAGTGATCGTTGGTTAATCGTGCCACATCCTGAGTAGTGCGATTCATCGCACTACTGATTTTTTCAATGAAGCAATTATAAACTCATCTATCTCACCCTTAAGTACCTTCTCTACATCACCTTTTTCAATGCCTGTCCGATGATCCTTAACCAATGTATAAGGATGTAAAACATAAGAACGCACCTGACTCCCCCACTCTATTCTCGCCTTTTCCTCATGCCTTTTTTTTGACTCTTTTTCTCTCTCTAGCTCATAAAGATTGTACAAACGTGCTTTGAGTATCCTTATGGCTGTAGCCTTGTTTTTATGTTGAGACCGTTGGTCCTGACATTGGACAATTATACCCGTAGGTAGATGAGTAATCCTAATAGCTGAATCGGTAACATTAACATGCTGTCCCCCTGGTCCACCGGCCCGAAAAGTATCGATCTTTAAATCACTGTCTTTAATTTCTATCTCTATTTCCTCAGTTTCAGGGATTACATCCACTGCCGCGAAAGAGGTGTGACGGCGATGAGCCGCATCGAAGGGAGATATGCGAACTAACCTATGAATACCTATTTCTCCTTTAAGATAGCCATAAGCAAATGTCCCCTCAACTACTACAGTAACTGTTTTTATTCCTGCTTCCTCGCCGGCTATCCATTCTACTACTCTTGCCTGGTAACTCTTTTTATTTATCCAACTTAGATACATTCTAATTAGCATTTCCGCCCAATCACAGGAATCTGTTCCCCCTGCTCCTGGGTGAATAGACATTATAGCGTTAGCTCTATCATGCTTACCCTTTAGCAAGGACTCTATCTGGAGTTTTTCTACTTCTCTTTCTAAGGGAAGAAGCTTATCTTCCATCTCTTTTTTAAGATCTTTATCTTCTTCCTCTCCTAGAAGTTCTCCGAGGGTAGAGACTTCCTCATATAAACTAAGCAATTTATCCCCTTTGGCTCTTTTCTCTTTAAGATATCTCAACTCTTTTAATGTTTTTAATCGATTCTCTCCTTGCCAAAATTCTGACTGGGAGGTTTCTTCTTCCAATTTTTTGATTCTTTTCTTTTCCTTCTCTATCTCAAAGATACCCCCTTAGCTCATTTATTTTCTTCTCTAGAGATTTTAATCGCTCAGAATAATTCTCCAACATATTTCTCTCCTTATTTTTGCATAATATATCAATAAAAGACCCTTTTGTCAACAAAATGCCTCAGGACTATTTTCTTCTGTCGCTGTATATAAGCCTTGGATTATTTCTGCTCAGCTTCTCGCTTCGGGAAAAATTTAAACTCGTCGCTT
>DAOWIY010000060.1 GCA_030640665.1 Clostridia bacterium | reverse complement strand
CTTTTGATAAGGCTGACGGTCTACTTCTTGAAGCTGTGAAGGCGATCTGTGAACTTGTAAGACTTCCGGGACTGATTAACCTTGACTTCGCAGATGTAAGGCAGGTCTTAAGAAAATCTGGCGAACCTTTTCTCCCTTAAGGATAATCCCTTCTGTCTCTCCTGAAAGCTGAACCTCTCCTTCTTCTCCTGTATAGTTATATACTACTACCCCGGCTTCAAAAGAATCTCCCATGCGGGCAAATCCTGGTAAGGCACTCTTTAATAGCAGGGGTTTTTTGACTATTAATTTTTCCTCTCCTGAACCAAAAAGAGAGTTTTTGGTAAGAGCCGTAACCATTACCTTGAAAGTAGTAAGATTATCTGGAAGTTCAAAACTTACCTCACCGTATCCTTCTGGTCCAATTTCCAGCGAGGGATTCCAGTAAGCGGTAGGAATAAGCGTTTCTCTCATAGATATCCCGGCAAACTTCTCCATTCCCCCGCCGCCTCCGGGACTTATTCCTTTAGCCCCCATCGCCATTTCTTCAATTACATAAGAGCGGGTCTCCGAAGTTTTAACTGAGAGTGGCTGATGGCTATAGAAAGCGGTAAAGGCATCAGGAGTCTTATATCCTATAAGATTCAACACTCCCATATCTACCACCGCTACGGAAACTTCGGATGACACTCCCTCACCAGTGTAGTTTCTTACCTTAATGGTTATCTTCACTTTATCTTTAGGGGAATATTCCTTCTTATCGGGAATAACCTCTACCTGGAGCTGCTTCTCCACAGGGTCCACAGAAAGTTCGATATAGCCTATTTTAAATGAAGGTTTTTCTAAATCTTCTTTTTCTAGCACGCCTTCTTCGGACACCCTTCCCTTCAGAAGAATAACTGAAAGAAAAACATTGGGAATACACTTATGAGCAATAGGAATCTCCAGAGTATCCGCCGTCCCTTTTATCTCTTCTGTCCAACTTTCTATGATACCCTCTCTCTCAAGAGTTATTAAAGCTTTTGCCTTTTCATAGGGTGATTTAACCAAAATTTTAGCTACCTCTCCAGGATGATAATTATCAGCATCAGCTACTAATTCAATTCTATCATCATTTCTTTTTTCCCAGGAAATACATTCTTTCCCGCTCACATAGAAATAGCTCCCGGTGAGGATTTTATTTCCCTGCGAATCTTCGCCTCGTGCTTGCAAAAGGTAAAGTCCGGCGCTTTCAGGAGAAAAGGAAAAAGATACAGGTTCAGCTCCAGAAATTATTTGGTAAAAAGCTTTTTCCTTATCCTCTTTTTCACTAATCCATTTCCAGCGCCCTCCCGGTCTGGCTTCTTTCTTAGAATGCCACTCCCGCTTTAACACCCGGAACTGAAGTTTCTTTCCAGGGATAACCTCTCCCTTGGGGCCCGCAGTGATAACTTTAATCTTAACTTCTTCTCCTTCCTTAGTAAAAGTAGTAGAAGGTTTTATTCCTATATAATACTCCCCTCGATGAACCATTGCTTTAGAGCGACCAGCTATACTTTGACGAGTAATATCGGTAACTACTGCCTCCAGAAGCAGTTCAGCCGAACCCTTGAAACCAATTTCTTCAAGACTTTTTTCCAGGTAAAATCTTCCTGAAGAATCCAGCCTTCCCTCGCCAGATTCTATGAGCTGACTCTTATCATCCTTCTCCCACCATCCGGGACCAAAGAAATACCCTTTATAACCAGGAGGGGAAAAACGGGTGGGATTTAACCTTAATTTCCAGGAAACTTCCTCCCCGCTCATGGCTGCCCCAAAGAGATAGTTTCCCTCAATAGTTGCTCGGCAGAAATCCTTAAAGACATAGCTCTCTTTATCGGTGCGTACACTTACCTCGAAATTAGCCGGGCGAAAATCTTCTACCCGAAAAGATCCCTCAAAACTACTTTCTGGATGTCTATTTCTCTCTTCCTCATTTTCAAAAGGAGAAGCCTGAATTCTGTAATATCCCGAAGGAGCATCCTTATCTAGAGTAAAAGAGAGGGAGAAAGAACCGTAAGAAGAAAGATTTACCTTCTTCTTGAGAGTTTCTTCATTCCGAGAATTATTTATAAGAATCCAGAGTTCTTTTATCTCAGGAATTTCCCACTTTCCTTCCTGTTTTTCTCTTACTATACCCTTTAGGTGAACTTGTTCTCCTGGTCGATAAAGACCTCTCTCTGTAAATAGATAGCCAGTGAGTTTCTGAGGGAGTGGTTGCCAGTCATAGGAGATACCAAACTGATAGGGAAAGATTCCCGTTCCCCAATCAGAATTAATAAAAGCAGTATCCTCTCCTCGCCTAACCAAAACCCACTGACGAGGTTTTTCTCCTTCTTTTTTAGCTTTTATTCCCAGAGTTTTCCATCCTGGTGTAGACACTAACCCTCGGGAATCAGTCCTTCCTTCCCAGAAAACCTTGTTGAAATCATCTCTTATTTCTACCAGAGCTCCCTCTATGGAAGCAGCGTTTTTAAGCTCTGTCACCCAGATAAGATTATTTTCAGAAGAAAATTTAGCCGTAATCCCTATTTCTGTAGCCTGAATAAAAACTCTTTTATATCTATTATATTCCTCTACTTCAGGAATAAAAAGTTCTACAAAGATGGCGCCATATTTCTTTTGGCCTAAGATATCCTTAATTTTTATAAAATCTACTACCCCCTGATTCCGAGATTCTTCTATTTTCCATTCTTTACTTATATCAAGGAAATCCTCTATATCTTTAATTTCTTTACCTGGCCAGAAAATTCCTTCTTTTGAAAGCAGGGGAATAACCTCATCCACTTCAAGTGACCTGGCTCGAAATCCTACTTTACTTATATTCATAAAAGTGACCGGATATAAAAGACTTCCATAAGCTTCAAGAACTGCCCACCCCGTAGACATAGAAACCCAGGGAGAATAAGGACCAGTGGTAAAAGTAAAGTTTATCTTTTCCGCAAGAAAATTTCCAAATCTATCTTTTAGATCAGGAGAAAGAGTAACCGTATAAAGAGTATCAGGCTCAAGATTCAAATATAAGTAAATGTGAGAAGTAGAATAATCCGATTCATAATAATATTCAGGTATTTCCACCTCAGGCTGAAACGAGATTTTTGTAGCTATTTCCCTATAAGAGACAGGATTGCTAAAATTAAGGGCTATATGCTCTCCGGGACTACTAAGATGAGACTCCTTTATACCTGAGAATCTAAAAAGTCCATAAGTGGAAAAACTAAATTTGTAATTTTTGGACATCCCTAGATGGCCTTCTATTCCTGGAAGTTCTTTAAGAACATTTACCTGGTAAAAATAACCGGGCTTAAGTTTTTCTTCAGGCTTTAAAAGAAGAATTTCTCCTTCCTTAGCTCGAAAACTTTGCTCATCTATCTCTTTTTGAGTCAAATATCTCAAATTGAAAGGAAGAAAAACTTTTGTTCCTTCAGAACCTCTTCCTGTAAGTTCCAAAAAGTCTCTTGCTTCTTCTAAAGGTATCTTCTGATTAAACTGAAGGATTATTACTTCATTCAAGTTAATCCATTGAATTTTATCTTGAGGCCAGTGGTAAATTAGCTTTGGTCGGGGAGTTTCCAAGGACCAAGAAAAATCTTCTTTTAAAACTTCTCCGGAAATCGAGGAAATGCCCCTGGGTACAGTAACAGTAAAATTAGTCCCGTAAGGTAACCTGCCTTTTTCGGGGAGAAAAACTAAAGTACGTGTTCCCATCCAGCGATACTTTCCGGAAACCCTGGGTCTGATGAGAAGAAGGCCTGTCCCTTCTCCCTGGGGAAGTTCTTGGAGGGAGACCATGGGCT
>DAOWIY010000102.1 GCA_030640665.1 Clostridia bacterium | reverse complement strand
TGACTGCTCCCCCAGAAAAGGAGACATTCAAGGCTGACCTGAGTCCCTGTCTGGCAGCCTGGGTAGTTTTAGCATTAGCCCTGGTAGCTATGCTCATTCCAATCCAGCCAGCCAGAGCCGAGCAAAGGACTCCTATAACAAAGGCTATAGCTGTCTGCCAATTGACCTGGGCATTATGAACAATAAAAGGGGCCAGAGAAAGAAAAATGGCTACTATAACTACCAGAATAGCCACTATCCTGTATTCTCTACGAAGAAAAGTTTTTGCTCCTTCCTGAATGGTCTTGGAAATCTCCTGCATTAATTCATTTCCCGAACTCATCTTGAGAATCCCTTTTATCAGAAAGCCTACTCCTATAAGTCCTATTGCAGCCGCTCCTGCTGAAATAAGAACCTGCAGCATATTTTTCTCTCCTTATTTCTAATGTTAATTATATTCTCTCATTGCCTTATCTATTCCTCGTTTTATCATTACCTCTATGGCCTCTGTAGCTTTATCTACTGCTTCCTCGATTATTCTTCTCTCTTCAGAGCTAAACCTCCCCAGTACATATTCCTCTAACTCTATCTCTTTATCTGGTCTACCAATGCCAATCTTTAGACGGGGGATTTCTTCTGTCTCTAAAGACTCAATGATAGACTTCAATCCTTTATGTCCCCCATCTCCTCCCCTGCGGGCTATTCTCAGCTTACCTAAGTCTAAATCTGCATCATCACTTATAAGGATTATATCTTCTAATTTTATTCCGTATTTTTGCTTAATTTGAGAAAGGGAGCCGCCCGCGGCATTGACAAAGGTAAGGGGTTTGGCCAGGAGAATCCTCTCCTCATCTACCCTGCCTTTTCCCATCCAAGACTGGCATAGGTAACTATCCAGCTTAACTTTATATTTTTGGGAGAGTCTATCTACAACACGAAAGCCTACATTGTGTCGGGTCTCTTCGTACTCCTTTCCTGGATTACCCAGTCCGAATACCACTCTCATTTTTTACTCTTTTTCTCTTCTTCCTTCTCTCCTTCCTTTTTTTTGCCAGGAGTTTCTTCTACCTCTTTCTCCTCCTTACCGGGAACCTCTTCTGCTTTTTTCTCTTTCTTACCTACTACTTCTACCTCCTCGGCTATTTCTTCCTCCTCCACTTTCTCTTCCTCCTCTTTTCTCATAGGAGAAACTACTGAAACTACTACTTCCTGGGGATGGGTAATAACCTTTACCTCAGAAGGTACAGTTAAATCTTTTACCTCAAGGAAATCCCCTGTGTTTAAGGAAGTTACGTCCACTTCTATAGCTGAAGGAAGGTCCCGGGGAAGACATTCAACTTCCACCTCCCGCACCAGATGTTCTACTATGCCTCCCAATTTCTCCCCTTGAGCTTTACCCACAAAGGATAAAGGTACCATAGTAGTTATTTTTTCTCCTCTGGTAATCTCATAAAAATCAATATGCTGGAGGCTGCCACTCACCCAATTCCGCTGTACCTCTTTAATTATCACTTCCCGCTCTTTGTTTACCTTCTGGTCAACTATATCCAGAGTAATAATCTTCTCCTTCTCGTAAAAATGAGAAAGAAAACTACGAAGATCTTTTAGTTCTATCTCTAGGGGCAGACTTCTTTTAAGATGAGGACCGTAGAGAACAGCAGGTAAGATCTCTTTCTTCCTTAGCTTTCGGATGTACTCTTTACCTGTTTTATTTCTTAGCTTTGCTTTTAACCTAACTTTCTCCATTAAAAAACACTCCTTTCATAAAAACAGAGAACTTACAGACCTATTTTCATGAATCCGTCTTACAGCTTCTCCTAACAAAGAAGCTACCGAAAGAACTTTTAATTTAGTTTTTGCCTTCCCTTGAGGCAAGGGAATAGTATTGGTTACTACCAGTTCTTTCAAGGGGGAGTCTTCAATCCTCTCATAAGCATCCCCTGAAAGAACAGGATGAGTACTACTAGCATAGATATCTCGCGCCCCCTTTTTTTCCAAAACCCTTACTGCTGCCATTAAGGTACCTGCTGTATCAATTATATCATCCACAATAAGGATTTCCTTTCCTTTGACCCTTCCTACCACATTTATTACTTCTGCCTTAT
>DAOWIY010000073.1 GCA_030640665.1 Clostridia bacterium | reverse complement strand
TGTATGCAAGAAGGTGTTGCCACAGCAAAAATAGAAGCAATGGCAAAAGAATTAAGAAAAAAGAAACCTGACTTAGTTTTTCCAATTATCCATGCTTTTTTTGGTGATTCACCAAATGCAAATCTAGATGCTGAAATTGCAGTTTTTAAGGAGCAATGCTATCAGAAAAGAAATATATTAAAAGAAAAATGCAATTGAGGTAAAATAACACCCTCTCCCCTATGGAGAAGGGGTGAGGGGGAGAATAAAATTGAGAGCACTTATAATATACTCTGGGCAGTCAAAAAGAATGAAAGCAATCGTTGAGGTTATCTCCTCAGCCATTCAAAGCAAAGGAGATGAGGTAAAAGAAGTAAAGGCAGAACGGAGTGGTGAGGTAACAAGTTTATTCATCTATGATTTAGTTTATGTAGGGAGCCCTGTTCTCGGCTTCTGGGGAGGTAAATTTCCAGAACCACTTGCCTCCTATATTAAAAACTCAAGCGGCCTGGAAGGAAAGAAAACAGCTGTCTTCGTTACCCCCAGAGTAATCGGAGTAACCAGAACCTTAAGGAGAATTATGAAACTATTAGAAGGGAAAGGCTCTATAGTTATAGCCTTTCGTACAATCAAAAACTTACCCCAAGCCAAAGATTTTGGAAAAATTTTATATAGAATATGAATGATAAAAAGATAGGTTTGAATGACTTAAGGGAAATGATTGAAAAATATAAGGATTATGTTATCAATATTGACCGCCTCCATCAGGATATTGTGAAAATGCTCACCTTGCGAGATGGAATGGAAGAACTCTTAATTAAACTAGAGAAAAAAGGAACTAATCTGGCTGCAGAAAAATCAAGATTGGAGAGCTTTGATGTTATTATAAAAGACAAAGCAAAAATGGTTTATAGAAACCTGGCTACCTTTCTTAATCCCCTACCCTATCGAGAAGAAAGAAAAATCCCGCTCTCTCATTGGTGGTGGTATCTTGATGAGCTGGTTAAAGAAAGAAAAACCCGCCTCAGGAAAAAATGGCTCATCAGAGGGGGAATAGCTGCCCTCGTCATTCTGGCTGCCTATATCGTTATGGTAAAGGTTATTCCTGGGCCAAAACAATCGGTTATTTATCAGGGGGAAGCAGAGAGGCTCTATAAGGAAGGAAAGCTAGATGAAGCTATTGAAATTTACAAAAAGGCTTTTAGCCTGGATCCTGAGGATAGCTCTATACTCCTCATGCTGGGAATGATTTATGAAGATAAAGGAATGCTCCAGATGAAAAATCACTATTTTGAAGAGGCCGGCTTATTATTCCCAAAAAGAATAGATTTCTATAACTCGCGGGGAATGATATATTTGCAACAAGGTAAATTAGATAAAGCCGCCCTCGACGCTGAAAAAGCTTTAGAGATAGACACTAACAATGCTTTTTCACATTTTCTCCAGGGAAATATCTACGAGGCAGAGGACAAAATTGCCGAAGCCATTTCCGAGTATCAAATAGTCTCTGATTTAGACCAGAGCCCCCAACTCACGGCCATGGCCCGCTTTAAGATGGGAATGATGATGCAAAGAGCCCCCCTGCAGGAATAGGGGCCTTAGCTCCATGAGTAACAAACCTAAGAGCTCCACTCCCGAGGCGAAGATTAAGATTTCAACCTATTCCTTCGGAATCAACTTTCTTTGCCGCCCTACAAAAACTACCAGGCCTACTATTAAAGGAAAAATAGAGAGAATGTATAGCGATTTTGCGTTTTCTTTTCTTACCAGACGTATCTCTCTTTTACCTCCTGGGAAAAATTCCCCTTCCTTTTTTTCCAGATTAATCTCATAATTTGTTTTCTGCAGAGTAGACGAGAGCTCAAGCTTGTATCCTTCAAAGGTGGGTTGTCTGCCGAACATCTCCATCTCCTCTGGATTAAACTCCACAATTTCGTATCCTAATTCAGCACCAGAGAGTTGTTTTACATAATAAGGAACTCTCTCTATTCTCTGGAGAATTTTTTCCCCTTTTTTAAAGAGAAGGGTTACATCTTTGATGGATTTAGTGTGAACCCATCTCCACTTCTCTTCTCTTCCCCTATTCTGGGGATCTTCCAGCTTATTATAATAGAGCTCATTATATTCATCCTGAACAAAGGGATTAAAGTAAAGAGTATTTTTCCCTGCCAGATAAATTATCCAACTTGGATCATCGCAGGATTCCCTCCTTGTCCATCTATTTCCCGGAATAATTTCGTATCCTGTTCCTCCTGTTCTTCTGGAAGTAAAAAGAACAAGGTTTTTCTCGCTGCCCTGAATAATAGTTCCATCTTCTGCTCTTAGTCTTATTTTATAATGGCCAACAGGTAAATTAATAATGTAATCTTTCACCGGTGGAGTAACATAGAATTGGGGTGGGATGGGTGGTTTTGGTTCGCGGGGCATCTTTTCCTCAATCTCTTCTTTCTTGATTTCCTCTCCCGCCTCTCTTCTTTTCTTTATTTCTTCAAGGAAATCATTGAAATTTTTCTGGTATTCTGTTTGCGCTTGCTGATATTCGGCAATCTTCTTATAATATTCTTCAATGGCTTTTTTAAATTTCTCATGATAGGCATGGGCTTCCTCGCCTTTATAAAAGAGGAAACCCTCTCCGTAGTATCCTTCTGGATAATAGAGAGAATTGTCTTCTTTTTCTAGAGCCTTAATTACTTTTTCTCCTTTTAAGACTTCCAGTGTTCCTTCTACTTCTTCATTCAAAGCCTGAAAACCAGCCATATATTTTCCGGTAATAGGCCAGAAGTAAACCAGGGTTATACGGGCAGAGATAGCATTATCTTTATCAGCAATAAGATAGATAGTATCTTCGGTGCGCGGAGTAAATCCCCCTCCATAACCCCTGCCATTGAAGACATTCAAGCCGTAAACTAACTGCTCTCTCAACTCTGGTGCTTGAGCCGTGCTCGGAAGCACAAGGCAAAAAATCCATCCTATAGTTATAGCAAAAAATATAATGAATCTTTTCATCCCCTTACCCCTTTTCTTTTAAGAGTGAATATAGAAAGTACAAGTAAGATAGCAGAATAAATTATAGAGTAGAGTATATTTAGCCAGTAGAGGAAGGCATTATCTAAAGAAACAGCATCTATACCTCTGGTAAGATAAGAAAAAGGAGAAATCCAATTTACCCCCCGGGAAACCACCGAAAGAGTATTTCCTAAATAGGTTAGAACGGGAGACATTTTTTCCTCAGGCATGCCAAAGAGTATAGTTTGCCCTACCTGTATAGCTAGAAAGAGAATAAGTATTCCCATTAGCCAGATAATGGAGTTTCTCATCTTTCCTGTTAAAGAGGAGATAAATAGGCCAAAACTGACTATACAGGAGACTGAAAATATAGAAACAAAAATAATCTTGACCAATCCATAGGAGAAGCCTAAGTTAGTAAGAAACGATACTCCCCAAAAATAGGCAAGGAAAAAAACAACCACTACAAAATAGGTGAGCATATCCTTAATATACTTTCCTAGGATATAGGTAGGACAGCTTACCGGCCCATAAAAAAGAATTTCCAGCG